>NZ_JFAN01000035.1:0-12000 GCF_006408855.1 Bifidobacterium sp. UTBIF-68
TGAGGATGATAATTGCCACGGTGAAAGAGTCAATCGTTTGACGCCGATACCGTGGCAATTATTCGTGTCCCTGAATGACGATTTCGTTGTTTTTCACGTATCGGGACAAGCCTACTGTGCGGCGTCGCGCGGTCGTCGGTGATCTCGATGTCCAAAATGGCGGAATTCCGCGGTTTTGCAGATTGTCGCGATTGTCCCGGTAGATAATGTCAATCGTTTGACCGACGTTGTGGGCCAAATCGACTGTCCCGGAACCGGAAAAACCGCCGAATCGCGCTAGCGGGACAGAAAACTGTGTCCCGCTAGCGCAACCATGCGGTTATTTGCGCTAGCGGGACAATTATCTATGGGGCATCGCCGAAATGGAGGGCTCGCGTTCCGGCGTGCGCTCACATTCGTACTTGCGTGCGCGTTCGCACGTTCATGCGTGCATTTCGCGCGCCGCCACGCCCGTCGCACGCCATGTGCGGCGCGCGCTCGCGCTGCTCGACGCCGCGTCCGGGGTCGCGAACGAGGAGAACGCGCGCCGGCGCGGGGTGCGCGTGAACACGGTGCGCGCGCACCAGTTCCGGGATCAGACCCCCATCGCCGGCCGGCTCCACATCGCCCCTGTCTATACGCTCGAACAGGGAATCCAACGAACCCGACGAAACAAGACCATCCACCAGCTCACGGGCGGAACCCACGGCAACGGCACCATCGCCGCACCCTACTTCATCATGCGAGGTCACCATCATAATATCCTTTCACCCGGCAACCCCATACACAAACAATTAGACACCCTCGACGGTTTGCCCGCGGGGCTGGACGTGCACGTGATCGCGGACAACTACGCCACGCACAAGCACGCCGCCGTCAGGGCCTGGATCGGGACGCACCCCAGGTTCCACATGCGCTACACGCCCACGTCGAGCTCATGGCTCAACCAGGTCGGGCACTGGTTCGGGGACCTTGACCGGGACGCCATCCGCCGCGGCGTGTTCCCCAGCCTGCAAAGCCTCGTGGACAGCATCGACCAATACATCGATGCCCACAACCGCAATCCCCGCCCCTACACATGGACCGCCAGCGCCGAAACCATCCTCGCCAAGGTCAAGCACGCCAAAGACACCCTCAACCACTCAACCAATTGCGAGACAGACCACTAGCGTCTCTCGTTGGAAATTCGTTGTCTGGTTGCAACTATACGTATGCGGGTCCAATTGGCTGGGAAGCACTTATGCCGATCAATCCTCCGCTATCCACATCGTTTGCGTCTTGGAACTTCAAACCATGGCCTGTTCTACACTGAAACCATGCAAAATGAGAGAGATGGCGAAGAAACAGCAGGCACTCCTGCGGTGCAGACAAAGCGCCCCCAATGGCTGGTTCCTGTTATTGCGGCTGGTGCCGCCGTGGTCCTTGTGGCTGCGGGTGTCGGCGGATGGCATGTGTGGACGGTCCGTGAGCTTGATGCCGCCAAGTCGGCGTGCGCGACTGCGGCGGATCATACGCGGGAGGCGATGAACGCGTACAACCTGCTGCTCAACGGTGCCGCCGCCGAGGCGTCGAAGACGGTGAAGGATCAGGTGAAGGACGCGAAGACACTGGACACGCTGTCCAAGGCGTTGAAAGAGGAAACTCCCGTCTATGCGGGTTGCACGGCCGACGATACGAACGGCCTGAAGGATGCCGCGAACACGTTGGACGAGCAGACCGCATGGTATAGGACGCATGAGGAGAGCCTGTCGAAGACGGTGAAGGCGGTCAATGAATCCAAGGCGGCCAAGACCCTGGACACGGCTAGGGCGAACCTGAAGGCGAAACTGGAGGAGGCGTCCAAGCTGCTCGCGGATTCGGACGGCAAGGTGGCCGACAACGCGGTGCGTGACTCCCTGTCGAAGGCCATCGACGCCGGAAACAAGCTGAAGGACGGGAACGATCCGTCGAAACTGGACGAGGCGCGCAAGGCATTGGAGGATGCGGTCGGCAAGGTCAACGACAGCGTGAAGGCCAAGCAGGATGCGGACGCCAGGGCAGCGGCCGAAGCCCAGGCGGCCGCTGCGGCGCAGGCGCCGTCTTCCTCGTATGTGGGCGACGGATACCAGAGCTACGGATACGGCAGCAACAATGGGTATACGGGCGGTCACAATTACAACGGTAATGGTCAAGTTTCTGCTCCGTCTATAGGAAGCAACAGCGGACAGGCATCAAGCGGAGACGACTATCTCCACTACTGCGGAAATGGCACTTCAGACGGTAGCGATATCATTCTAAGACCATGCTGACCGACTGATTTCACATTCATCCCTTTATCTCCCTCGCCTCCAAGCCGGACGCATACGTTGTACGTCACGCGTTGACGAGCTGGTGCGCCCGCTGGTAGGAGACGCCCAGCATGATGCCGATATCACGCAGGGTCACGCCCATACCATGCAGGGTTTTGGCGGCGAGCCGGCTTTCGGAAGCGGCCTTGCGGGCTGATTCCTCCGACACCATGCGTTGCCGTTTCGACTCAAGCACATGCGATTCCACCGTTTCGGGCAGTCTGACGTGCACGTCAAGGTTGATGGACTCCGGCGCCTCGTCGGTCATGATGCTGATCAGATCACGCGCCATCACGTCCACCTCTTTGAGATTCAGAGCCTGGGTGACGCGTTTGACGGCGGGCACGTCCACCATCCATGCGTCTTCGTCTCTGGTGACGTTCACTTCGTAGGTTTTCATTTCCACCAGTCCTTTCCGAATTTCGGTTCGCATTCCCCGTAGATGGCTTTGGTTGTATTCTCTCGTATTTCGTTGTGTCGTGGCAGTGGGACGATCATGCCGTCGATGACGAGTTTTGAATGGTTGCCGCCTTCGAGGATTTCGAGTCGGCAGCCGTTCTTTTTCGCTTCGGCTTTGATTCGTTTGATGATGTCCTTGCGTTTCGTCACGAACTTAATTCTATCTTACTAGACACTAAATGTCAATAGCTCTAGACAAAGAGGGGGCCGTATGGCTCGGGAATCTTCCCGCCGTTGGCCTCCATGTCCGCAACGGCTTCGCCGGCGACTTTCTGGATGCCGTTCAGGGTTTTCGCCGGGGATTCGTCCAGCCAGCTCAGGCCGGGCAGTTCGGCGCAGGTTCCCACGTACTCCCCATCTTCGGCGGACCATTGGACCCGATATGAGTAATGGTTGACGATTACGCTGGTGTTCATGCTCATTTCATGCTCTCCTTCATGTCGATGGCTTTGAGGATTTGCCGTATCTGATAGGGCTTGGCGTTGCCGTCATGCCTCTTCGTGGCGGCATCTTCCCGCCTTTCCCGCCAACAACCCACACGAGACTGGTTCAATAGGAAACATGGGCATCCTATGGAAAATCAGCAAATGGTACAACCGCTACCAGTTCCTCATGTGGATCATCGGAATCCTCACCGCGATAGCCACACCCCTGGTCGGCTACGCATCCTACCTATTGAGCGCCAACAACCAGCATGCGGAACTCCTGTCGGACAGTCCCGAATACGCGGACGAGACGACCACATCCAACCTCCTCCAATGGTTGACCGGACAAGCACAAGGATACGGGCGGCTGCTCGGCATCATCGCCGTCTTGGGAATCCTTGTCATCGTGTTCTGCATCGTGTTCACCATCATCAACTGGATCGGAAGGCGCACCAAGGTCAGCGGCGTGGATGAGGCGGAGGAGCAGCAGGAGAAAGGTCGCCGTCAGGCCGCGGAGGATGACCGGTACGATGATTACGGCCAATCACGGGAATACGACTGACCTGCCACAAGCTAGCGGGACAATTATCCAGATCGTCGCCGAAATGGCGGGCCCGCGCTTCGGCGTGCGCTCACATTCGTACTTGCGTGCGCGTTCGCACGTTCATGTATCCGCATTCGCGCGCTCGCCATGTGCGCCGCGTCACGCCCATCGTCTGCCACTCGCGCCGCGGCGCCCGGCCGCTCGGTATCGTGTCTCAGCGCTGTGAGATCTCGTCGATGCGCTTGAGCTCCTCGTCGGTGAACGTGGTGTTCTTCAGTGCGCCGATGTTGTCGAGGATCTGCTGCGGCTTCGAGGCGCCGGCCAGCACCGAGGTCACCTTGCCGTCGTGCAGCAGCCATGCCAGGCTCATCTCCGCGAGCGTCTGTCCGCGTTCGGCGGCGAGGCTGTTCAGGTCCACCACCTGCTTGTGCAGCTTGTCGGTCAGCGCGGAGTTGTTGAGGAATCGCGGATCGTGGGCCATGCGGCTGTCGGCGGGAATGCCGTTGAGGTAGCGGTTGGTCAGGAGGCCCTGCTCCAGCGGACAGAAGGTGATGAGCCCCTTGCCCAGGCGGTATGCGGTTTCCTTGAGGCCGTTCTTCTCCACCGTGCGGTCGAGGATGTTGTACTTGTTCTGGTTGATGATGAACGGCACGTGCAGTTCATCGAGAATGGCCGCCGCCTTCTCCATCGTCGGACCATCGTAGTTGGACAGGCCCACGTACAGCGCCTTGCCGGAGTTCACGGCCTGCGCGAGCGCGCCCATCGTCTCCTCGAGCGGGGTGTCCGGGTCCGGGTGGTGGTGGTAGAAGATGTCCACATAGTCCAGTCCGAGGCGTTCGAGCGACTGGTCGAGCGACGCAAGCAGGTACTTGCGGCTGCCGAGGTCGCCGTAAGGGCCCTGCCACATCTCATAGCCAGCTTTGGTGGAGATGATGAGCTCGTCGCGATGGTGCTTGAAGTATTTGGCGAGCAGCAGACCGCAGTTCTTCTCCGCCTGGCCGGGTTCCGGGCCGTAGTTGTTGGCCAGATCGAAGTGGGTGATGCCGTTGTCGAACGCGGTGAAGACGAGCGACTTCATCTGCTCGAACGGGGTGATGTCGCCGAAGTTGTGCCAGAAGCCGAGCGAGACGGCGGGAAGCTTGAGGCCGGAGCGTCCGGAACGGTTGTAGGTCATCGTGTCGTAGCGATGCGGGTCGGGCTGGTAAGAGGTGGTTGGCTCGAACATGGCTCTCCTTTGACGCCGTGTGAGGTGCCGATGTGCACCGTGGCACGGGTGTGTGTCGGTTGCGTTATCGGTTATCATGGTTCCAGTTCAAGTGAACTTGAAGGCAAATTTCGGGCGATGGTTCGGCGTGTTGCGGTGGGTGCCGATGATTGGTGCCCGGCGGGCCGTCGGCCGGGAAAACCGGGAAAGGTACGGCGGGGAGGTCGGATTGAAAACAGATACGGTGATGATTCCGGCGGAGTCTGCGCGGACTGCGGCCGGTGCTGTCGCGGATGAACCGGCCGGCGGCGCCGGAGCGGGAGAGGTTTCGAACGTCGACAGCGCGCAGGGCGCTCGCGAGAGAATCCATAAGACATATACGATTCGCGAGGTGGCCGCACAGTTTCATATGCAGCCGTCCACATTGCGCTATTACGAGGAGCAGGGCCTGCTCACCAATGTCGGCCGTACGGAGACCGGGCAGCGCGTGTTCGAGGACTGCCATATCAACCGTCTGCGTGCGATCTGCTGCTTCAAGAACGCGGGCATGACCATCGATGATCTGAAGAAATTCTTCGTGTACGAGTCCGATGAGCCCGAACACATCGACGAGATCCTGGACTTGCTGGAATCGCGTCGCGAGGCCTTGGACGAGCAGCGCCGCGCGCTTGACGAGGCGGCCATGCATGTGCAGCGCAAACTGCACTATTACGGCGACATCAAGCGCGCGCTCGAAGCGGGCGAACCATTGCCCGACTGGAAGTACTACAAAACCCGCCTCTACTCAATCGACTGCTGAGTCGCCGTCACAGGACGGTGACTTCAATAACCGAGCCGTTAAGCGGGCAGCCCGGTGGGCTGCCGGTAGGCGAGGGGAGCGGCTGTGCCGCGACGGATTTCTACTGAAGCCGCCGTCACAGGACGGTGACTTCAGTAGAAATCACAGGCTCGCCCTTCATCAGCGATTGCGCGGTGATCGGCAGCTCGGCAAGCGCCTTGGCGCGGTATTCGTGCGCGGCCATGATGGCGTCATGCCCCTGCCAAGTCGAATCGATCGAGCCGTGGTCCACGAAATCGACCAGCAGATCCTTCCAGCCTTCCTCCGGCGTGAACGCGGCCAGCTTGTCTTCCGAGCCGGAGACGACATGCTCGGCTTCGGCCAGCGCGTACTCGTATGAACGATAGGCCAGCTTGCGGCCAGGCACTGTGGCCTTGTCCTTCGACTTCTTGGCAACAGGCTGCATCACGCCATCCGCGCCCTCGCGTTCGGTGAGCTTGTACACCATCGCGCAGGTCGGGGCTCCGGAGCCGGTCACCAGCATTGTGCCCACGCCGTACGAGTCGACCGGTGCGGTCTGCAGGGCGGCCAGTGCATACTCGTCCAGATCGTTGGTCACGGTGATGGTGGTGTTCGTGGCACCCAGCGCGTCCAGCTGGTTGCGCACGCGTTGCGCCATCGCGGCCAAGTCGCCCGAATCGATGCGGATGCCGCCCAATTCGGGGCCGGCCACTTCCACGGCGGTCTTCACGGCCTCCTCGATGTTGTAGGTGTCGACCAGCAGCGTGGTGTTCTTGCCCAGTGCCGCGATCTGCGATTCGAAGGCGTCGCGCTCGGAATCGTGCACCAGCGTGAAGCAGTGCGCGGCGGTGCCAATAGCCTTCAGTCCGTACAACTGTGCGGCGAGCAGGTTCGCGGTGCCTTTGAAGCCGCCGACCACTGCAGCGCGCGCCGCGGCCACGGCGGCCCACTCGTTCGTGCGTCGTCCGCCCATATCCATGCAGGGGCGATCCTTGGCGGCCGACACCATGCGTGAGGCGGCGGACGCCACGGCGGAATCATAGTTGAGAATCGACAGAATCAGCGTTTCCAGCAGCGTGCACTCGCCGAACGTGCCTTCGACCTGCAGTATCGGCGAGTTCGGGAAGAACATCTCGCCTTCTCGATAGCCCTTGATGGATCCGGAGAAGCGGAAGTTCTCCAGCCACCTGATGGTCTCCGGACTGACCACATGCCGGTCGGCGAGGAATTTCAGGTCCTCGCTGTCCAAATGGAAGCGTTCGAGCTCGTCCAGGATGCGGCCAGTGCCGGCCACCACGCCGTAGCGTCGGCCTTCGGGCAGGTGCCTGGTGAACACCTCGAATACGCATTTGCGATTGGCGGTGCCGTCCTTGAGCGCTGCATCGAGCATCGTGTATTCATACATGTCGGTCATCAGAGCCGGCGAATAATCGACCATTCCAAGCCTTTCCGTTGTCGTGCACTGTGGTGTTCCACTGTGCCTCACTGTGTCGTGGCGCCTCACTGTGTTGCATCACTGTGTGCTCCACCGTGTGCTCCACCGTGTCGATTCACTGTGTTTGCTGTCCCGCTTACCCAAGCTCACTACTTTTGGTTAAGTTGACTATTAGTGTAGTCCGATGGCGGCACCGCCGTCGCATGCCCAAGAACACTAGCTGCGATGACTTTGCGGCATTGGACCTGCGAGTCAGCGAAGACAGTCATAGATGGCCTGTGGATTAATCCTGAAGAACGTCCGACGATGTCTGACGTCATGAGCCGGGCTGGACTGGGGAATGTCCCGGAATAAGCCGCCCAAAGACAAGTGCCGCGCTTGCGCATCGGACCCGGGCCGTCTCCCGAAACTGAGTACTGATGAGTACTGATGAGTATTGAGTAGACTCATGAATCATGAGATTCATCGCGGCATTATGGCGGTTGGCCATCGCAGGATTCTGCTTCGTCGGAACGTATGAGGCCTGGTCCAAGCCGCAGTATTGGGTGTATTTCACATTCCAGACCGGACTGGTGCTGGGCGTGGTGATGCTGTGGGCCGGTGCCGCCACACTGCTGAAAGGCATCCAGCCGCCTGCATGGCTCAAGGGGTGCGTCACGCTGTACGCCGTCGTCACCGCGCTGGTGGCGTTCCTCCTGATGCCGCCCGACGATCCCGCCTATGTGCCGCAGGTGATCGGCATCATGACCAACACGATGCTCCACAAAATCGGCCCGATCATGGCGGTGATCGATTTCGTACTGTTCGACCCGCATCGCCGGTTCCGCTGGCATTACATGTTGTCGTGGCTGATCTATTTCCCTGTCTATCTGACGTTCGTGCTCATCCGCGCGGCATTGTGGCCAAATTCCGGCCCGGCCGCGGGCGGCAATCCGTATCCGTACGCCTTCATCGATCTGAAGGTGCTCGGCTGGCAGGGTTTCGGCGTCAGTTGCGGCAAGCTGGCGCTCGCGTTTGTGGCGCTCGCGTTCGCAGTGTGGCTGTTGGATCGTGCGCTGCCCAAGAAGGTCCTGCTCGGTTAGTATGCCGCAGTGTGCATAGCGAACGTTGCATTCGTGCTGTACGCGTCATGTGGGTGCGCGTATGCTTGGCCGCATGGCTGAAATCAAAGATTTGCTTCCCAATCATCAGATCATCCGCGCCGACGGCCGCCAAGTGGACGAACTGCGTCCGGTGCGCATCACCCGTCATTTCACCGATGCCCCTGAAGGCTCCGTGCTCATCGAATGCGGCAACACCCGCGTGATGTGCACCGCCACGTTCACTCCGGGCGTGCCTCGCTGGCGCAAGGATTCCGGGCTCGGCTGGGTGACCGCCGAATACGCGATGCTGCCGCGCGCCACCTCCGAGCGCACTGATCGTGAGTCCGTCAAAGGCAAGCTCGGCGGCCGCACGATGGAGATCAGCCGACTCATCGGCCGTTGCCTGAGGGGCGTCGTCGATATGAAGGCGCTGGGCGAGAACCAGATCCAGCTTGACTGCGATGTGCTGCAGGCTGATGGCGGCACCCGCACCGCTTCCGTCACCGGTGCCTACGTGGCGCTGGTGGATGCGCTGAACTGGGCGGAGAAGAACAAGCACATCAAGTCCGCTGCCAAGGTGCTGAAGGATTATGTGTCCGCCGTGTCGGTGGGTGTGATCAACGGAACGCCGATGCTGGACCTGCCGTACATCGAAGACAGTCAGGCCATGACCGATATGAACGTGGCCATGACCGGTTCCGGCACGTTCATCGAGATTCAAGGCACCGCCGAACACCGCCCGTTCAACCGCGCCGAGCTCGGTACGCTGCTCGATTTGGCGGAGAAGGGCAATCGCGAGCTACAGGCCGCCCAGCGTGCCGCGCTCGCCTTGGACTGATTGATGATGCGCGCGCACGTATTCGGCCCGATACCCTGGTCGTGGCGTGCTTTGACGCGCGTCGAGACCGGATGGCGTGCTGAGCCGTGTGTTGCGCCATGTGTTGTGTCGTTGCGGCGGTGTGCGCGGTGCGCATGATTCACACACTGCGCGCTGGACTCGCACCCATGCACATGACTCGCACCCGTGCGCATGCCTCATACCTGCGCGTATGCCTCGCACCCGTGCGCATGCCTCATACCCGCGCGTATGCCTCGTACCCACGCGCTGGTGGATGCCCCGCCGCCGGAAACCGGCTGTATGTTCGCGGCTTGACGAGGTGGTCGCGAACATACAGCCTGGAACGGCTCCTAAACTAGCTGTATGTTCGCGCGTGGTTCGTCAGCTCGCGAACATATGGCCGGGAACAGCGCCTAAACTAGCTGTATGTTCGCGCGTGGGTCGTCGGCCCGCGAACATACAGCCGGTTCAGGGTCCTCGTCGGTCGGTTTCAACCTGATTCTTCTGGCGCGCCCGGTCAGGAGACTCACAGAAGGACGACTGCATGCCCATGACGCACACGATTACGCACATATGCCATCCGCCCGCCCCGCTCATGCCGCACATATCGCACATATTGCACATATCGTTTTTGCATACTGGACACATACCGGACATACTGGAGGAACTGCAATGAAAATCGTCGTCGCCACGCATAACGAAGGCAAACTGGTGGAGATCCGCCGCATCCTCGAGGAGGATCTCGGGCCTGCCGCCGCGGACATCGAACTGGTGTCGGCCGGCAGCCTGCATCTGCCCGACCCGGTGGAAACCGGTGTGACCTTCCAGGAGAACGCGCTGCTCAAGGCGCGCGATGTCGCCGGCCGCACGGGTCTGCCCGCCATCGCCGACGACTCCGGCCTCATCGTGGATGTGATGGGCAACGCGCCCGGCATCCTGTCCGCGCGCTGGGCTGGCGCACATGGGCATGACAAGGCGAACAACGCGCTGCTGCTCGCGCAGATCGAGGATATACCGGACGACAAGCGCACCGCACGGTTCCGTTGTGCCGCGGCTCTGGTGGTGCCGGATACCGCAGCCGGCATCGATGTGACCGGTGCTGATGTAACCGGTACCAATGGTGGTGATACTGAAGCAGCCGCTGGCTCGACTGCCGGCGGTGCTCCGGTGGTCGGACGATACGCCATCGCATCCGAGGTGGTCAAGCTCGGCGAAATGCCGGGTCGCATCATCCGCAAGGCCCGCGGCGAGCACGGTTTCGGCTATGATCCGCTGTTCGTGCCCGATGACCAGCCGGCAGGCCGTACCAGCGACGAGCCGGGATATGAAGGCGAGCCGCTGACCAGTGCCGAAATGACTCCGGCAGAAAAGAACGCTATTTCCCACCGTGGCAAGGCATTGAAGGCTCTGGTGCCCGAGATCGAAGCATTGCTGGCTGAGTGATGCGCTGAGATGCGGTGGTGTGCACAAAGCAGCAAATGGTTTGCACACCACTCAATCAGAATTGGTATTACCTTGTTGGGCTCCCCATGCTAGGGATGCCGGTGAAGCCGGCTGCGGGACGGTTCACAAACATGTCAATCCTGACGAAACAGAGCCAAGCCCGCTCACACGCCCATCAGTGTGTGGGCGATGGCCATCAGCACCAGCGCGATGATGGCGGTCAACGAGAGCGAGAACCCGGCGAGCTTGGCGTTGCCCAGCACCTTGTCGGTGAACAGCGTGGAGAAGATGGCGATCGGCGCCAGGCAGGCGATGACCGCCACAGCGCGCACGGACGCATCGAACGGCAGCAGGAACCAGGCCGCCAGAGCGAAGACGATGCTGAACGGCACACGCCACGCCACCACGGCCAGCACCTCTTTGACGTCATGCCTGGATTGCGGCAAGTCCATCAGCATGCCCACCATCAGCATGGAGACCAAGGCGTTCGCATTGCTCAGGGGCTGGCAGAACGTGGCGATCCAGTCTGGAACATGCACGTTGAGCAGGGTCAGCACAATCATCAGCATATAGGTGTCGAACGGCACGGAGCCGAAGAAGCTCTTGAAGATGGTGCGTCCCAGTGCGCGGCGTGCGAGTCGTTTGGCGTCGCGGTCCTTGGGTTTCTCGTAGGGCAAGGTCGGCGCGGAGCCGGCATGCTGCTCGGCAAGTGTCTTGCCAGGTTGAATATGCAGAAGCTGCTGGGTGAGCACGTTCGTGCCGGCTGCGACCATGATGCAGTTGCCGATATCGAACATCGCGGCGGGCACCACTGCGCCCGCGCCCCAGAATGATTGCACCACGGGGAAGCAGAAGCATCCGAGATTGAACCCTGCTCCGTTGAGCATCAGGAATGCGCGGTCGGTCACATTGCGTTTGCGCGTGGTGACGAAGATGAACGCCACCGGCACGGCTGAGCAGATGAAGGCGAACGCCGAGAGCCAGAGCAGGGAGATGTCGTGCGGGTTCGTGGCGAACGAGTAGATGATCGCGCCGGGCAGCACCAGATTGAATTCGGCGGTTTGCAGAACGCGGTAATCCTTCTGGCCGAACAGGCCGAAGCGCCGGAACAGGTAGCCGGCAAGAATAATCAGCAGCAGGCCGACTGGCGTAAGTATGGCAGACACGACTCTCTCCTCGTTTTGCTTACTGTTTCACTATCCTCGCGGAGGGGGACGTCTCCCTGTGACGGCGGCCGCTGATGCCCATACCGTGGACGGAGCTGCCTTGCCGCCGTTGTCGATACTGCTGTTATTCGTTGCTGTTTATACCGTCGCGCAGCGTACGTGCTGCTCAGCGTACGTTTGGCGAGAAGTAAGGGCGTAAGACCTCAGCAAACGTACGCTGAGCGGGACTGAACATACGATTGCTGAGAAATGAGGAAGAAAACAACGGCAAGGAGAGGGGAATCGGGGAATCCCTGCTC
>NZ_JFAN01000036.1:0-2394 GCF_006408855.1 Bifidobacterium sp. UTBIF-68
GAACCCACACGTCTAAGACACAGGAACCTAAATCCTGCGCGTCTACCAATTCCGCCACTCGCGCATTGTTGCATACCGCTTGGCTGCAGGCGGGCGGAAACCGTCAGCCCACAGTTCCATATGCAAAACCCTAGGCGGACGAACCAACCTAGGGCAGTCGAGCCACTTGTCAGAATCGAACTGACGACCTGCTCATTACGAGTGAGCCGCTCTACCGACTGAGCTAAAGTGGCTTGTCTCGCGGAAGGCGTTCGCCACCCGCGCACAAAACAATAAGTGTAAGGCATGCCGTGGAAAAAGCCAAACGAGCGTGGTGTCTGTGTCGTGGTTCGCGTCGTCGTTCGCGTCATGGTTCGTGCGGGTCCTATGCCGTCGCTGTACCGGATCTGTACCAGATTCGTACCGGATTCGTACCGGATTCGTACCGCGGACTGCACGGGTAGATGGCCCGCAGATGTGCTTGGTACTGCCGCGCAACGTAGTTTCCATGGATGACACTATCCAGACACTGAATGTTTTTGTTCTGTTCATGTCTGAATTTGTGAGTATTCTGTTTGGTGATACGGAGTGATTCTGAGCTGTGTGCAAGGATGCTCCAGTCACCGAGGAAAGGAATATTCCATGGCAATCAATCCTCCTGTTGACGCCACCAAGACCCCTGCGTGGGTTGCGTTGCAGAAGCACTATGACGAGCTTCAGGCCGAGGGCATCGACCTCAAGAAGTGGTTCGCCGAAGATTCCGACCGCGTCAAGGAGCTCAGCTTCGACGCCGGCGATCTGCACTTCGACCTGTCCAAGAACCTGATCAAGCCGGAGACCCTGCGCCTGTTCGCCTTCCTCGCCGACGAAGTCAAGCTCGGCGACCGCATCAAGGCCATGTACACCGGCGTGCACATCAACAACACCGAGGATCGCGCTGTGCTGCACACCGCGCTGCGCCGCCCGGTCGAGGACGAGGGCAAGTACATCGTTGACGGTCAGGACACCGTCAAGGACGTGCGCGAGACCCTCGACAAGATCTACGCCTTCGCCGATGACGTGCGCTCCGGCAAGTGGACCGGCGTGACCGGCCGCAAGATCGAGACCGTGGTCAACATCGGCATCGGCGGTTCCGACCTGGGCCCCGTCATGGCGTACGAAGCCCTGAAGCCGTACGCGGACGCCGGCATCTCCGCCCGCTACATCTCCAACATCGACCCGAACGACCTGGCCGAGAAGACCAAGGGCCTCGACCCGGAGACCACCCTGTTCATCATCGTTTCCAAGACCTTCACCACCCTGGAGACCCTGACCAACGCCCGCGAAGCCCGCACCTGGCTGCTTGAGGAGCTCGTTGCCAACGGCGCCATCGCCGAGGGCGACGCCGCTCAGCGCGCCGAGGCCATCAAGAAGCACTTCGTCGCCGTCTCCACCAACCTGGAGAAGGTCGAGGAGTTCGGCATCGACCCGAACAACGCGTTCGGCTTCTGGAACTGGGTCGGCGGCCGTTACTCCGTCGACTCCGCCGTCGGCACCTCCCTGGCCGTGGTCTTCGGACCGGCCCGCTTCGAGGAGTTCCTGCACGGCTTCCACGAGATCGACGAATACTTCGCCAACACCCCGTTCGAGAAGAACGTCGTCGTGCTGCTCGGCATGCTGAACGTCTGGTACCGCAACTTCTTCAAGGCCGCTTCCCACGCCGTGCTGCCGTACGACCAGTACCTGCACCGCTTCCCGGCCTACCTGCAGCAGCTGACCATGGAGTCCAACGGCAAGTCCGTGCGTTGGGACGGCACCCCGGTCACCACCGAGACCGGCGAGATCTTCTGGGGCGAGCCCGGCACCAACGGCCAGCACGCCTTCTACCAGCTGATCCACCAGGGCACCCAGCTCATCCCGGCCGACTTCATCGCGTTCGTCAACACCCCGAACCCGACCAAGGACGGCGACCAGGACGTGCACGAGCTGTTCCTCGGCAACTACTTCGCGCAGACCAAGGCCCTCGCCTTCGGCAAGACCGCCGACGAGGTCCGCGCCGAGGGCACTCCGGAGGAGATCGTCCCCGCCCGCGTGTTCACCGGCAACCGTCCGACCACCTCCATCTTCGGCGTGGCCCTGACCCCGTTCGCCCTCGGCGAGCTCATCGCCCTGTACGAGCACATCACCTTCGTCGAAGGTACTGTGTGGGGCCTCGACTCCTACGACCAGTGGGGCGTGGAGCTCGGCAAGCAGCTGGCCAAGCAGATCACCCCGGCCATCTCCCAGGATGACGACGCCCTGGCCGCCCAGGACGCCTCCACCCAGAGCCTGATCCAGTTCTACCGCAAGAACCGCGAGTTCTGACCCTTTCCCTAGGTCCCCTCTGGTGAGGGGGCTGTCCCGCAAACAGCGGGACTGAGGGAGAGCAGCGTGACC
>NZ_JFAN01000037.1:0-29150 GCF_006408855.1 Bifidobacterium sp. UTBIF-68
GCAGCAGTAGGTGCCCGGCATCTTCGGATGTCGGGCACCTACTTTGTTATCCGATGAAATTCAGCGTGGAACAGCTCGGTTCTGGGCATATGCGGTACATCAGTGGCTCGTCGAATCCCGTTCTGGGCATATACGTATCACGAGGACGCCGAAAACAGCCTCTTCGTGATACGGTTATGCCCAGAATGCGTGTAATGGCACGGTTATGCCCAGAATAAATGCTGCGTAAATGCCCAGAATCTGTGATGGGGTGGGGCGTGCGGTCCGTTTATGCCCAGGACGGCTTGGATGGTTTGGAATGGACCGGTTGTGTCCTCCACGGTATTGTCCCGCCGATGGGTTGTCCTCCACAGCATTGTCCGCCGATGGATTATCCCCCACGGTATAGTCCATTACCCATGGCATCGTCCGCCATATTGCAGCGGCAGATGAACATTCCCATCATTGTTTATGACATTTGATTCGGCGATTATTACAAATACTCAAAACCTGTCTGGTATTGACGCGGGGCATATTTAAGATGCATTCCAGAAGCACCTGAGTGTTTGCCGAGAGGAGAAAGGCGTGGGGGGGGTATACGGTTTCCGTCGCCGTTGTGGACGACGACCAACAAGCAGCCAACGCGCTTGCCGAACGATTGCGCGCAAGCGTCGTGAGCGTCTCCTCGTCTGCGCTTTTTCGTCCAGGCAAGGGGCGTGACGCAGGCAACGACATTGCTCCTCGGCAGGACCCGGTGTGCTTTGAAGTCTCGGTATTCACGGATACGCAGTCATCGGAATCCGCGCTCGCCGATTGCGCATATGACATCGTGCTTATGGATATCCACCTCGGTGATGAGGAGACGGGCATAGATGTGGTGCAACGGCTGTTTTCTTCAGGCTTCGATACTCAGATCATCTATGTCACGGGATACCCGCAATTTCATACGCAGGTGTATGCCACTGAACATCTGAGCTTCCTGACCAAGCCGGTCTCCGATGATGATCTTCATGCTGCGCTCGCCAAAGCCGTGCAGATTATCGACAGCCGCCGCAGCCGTCCGATCCGTGTGTATTCCGGTACCAACATGTATGCGATCGAACCTCGCGAAATCCGATACATCGAAAGCACCCGCCGAGTGCTGCACATCCATGCCATCGGTGTGGTGGACACCTATGCCACGTTGAGCCAATTTTGCCGGTTGCTGCCGCATCAGTTCCTGCAATGCCACAAAAGCTTTGTATTCAATATGGATTTCTTCAAGGTGTTCACCGGAGATCGCATCATTCTGCTCACCGGAGAGTCGATTCCGGTCAGCCAGCGCAGACGTGCATATACGCGTGAGCGCCTGAGTGCCTATTTTCGCGGCATCTGACGAATCTACGCGACCCTGATCGGGGCATGCGCTACATGCCGGCATACGAGCCAGAAATACAGTCAACGAATTTCCGGAGCAGACCACTGGCACGCCACTGGCAGGCCACTGGCACACCGCGTTCGGCACCCTGAGAACTGCGATTTTGACCCCAGCAATATCGTTAATGGCGTCGCTCTGGTGTCCCGGGAATTCGACATTAGCCTTGAAATCGTTCGGATATCGGGCGCGAGAGAGAAGGGCGCTATGGCGGTAATCGGAATTGACCTGGGAACCACGTATTCGGCTGCGGCGGTGTCCGTCGATGGGCACAGCGCGCAGGTGCTGCCCAATCAGGAAGGACTGAATACCACTCCTTCCGTGGTGTTCTTCCCTGATACCAATGGCGCAGAAGAGCCTCTGGTCGGTGAGATGGCCAAGAATTCCGCCGCCGGCTCGCCGTACAACGTGGTGCAGTTCATCAAACGGCAGATGGGCAACCCCGATTTCGTATACACTTCGCCGAACGGCACGGATTTCCGTCCGGAAGAGATCTCGGCCCTTATCCTCAAATACATCAAGCAATACGCCGAGCTTGATCTGGGCGAGCCAGTGACTGATGCGGTGATCACTGTGCCGGCGTACTTCGATGACGCCCGTCGCACGGCGACCAAACAGGCCGGCAAGCTTGCCGGGCTGAACGTGCTGCAGGTGTTCAATGAACCTACTGCGGCGGCGATCGCCTATGGCTTGACTTCCCAGAACAACGGCCGCGTGCTGGTCTATGACTTGGGCGGTGGCACATTCGACATCACGCTGATGGAGATCCGCGACGGGTCGTTCAACGTGATTGCCACCGATGGCGACCCGAATCTGGGCGGGTTCGACTTCGATAATGAGATCAGCGATCTCATCGTCGCCGATCTCGCCAAGCAAGGATATGAGGTCGATGAATACGACGACCAGTTGCATGCGGAGATTCGCGAAAAGGCGGAGATTCTCAAGCGTGGCCTGAGCAATGTGGCACAGAGCACCGCCATCTTTACCATCGACGGCAAGACCTACCGCGTGCGTATTACACGCGACGAGTTCGAACAGGCCACTGAGACGCTGCTCAATCGCACTCGTGAGCGGCTTGAGTTGCTGCTTGAGAACCAGCACGTGCAGTGGAGCGATATCGATTACTTGCTGATGATCGGTGGCTCGACGCGCATGCCGATGGTACGCAAGATGCTGGAGCAGATCTCCGGCCGCCAGCTCAAGCATGAGATCGATCCGGACACGGCTGTGGCAATTGGTGCCTCCATTTATGCGGCAAGCCTCAGTGCGTCAGGCAATGGTTCCGTTGCATCGTGTGCCGCCGGTGCCACTGGCTCGGACATCATCATTTCCGATGTCACGTCACAGTCGCTGGGCGTGATTGTTGTCGGCTCGGGCGGCAGGGATATCAACAGCATCATCATCCGGAACAACACACGGATTCCTGCCAAGGCTTCGGATGTGTTCTACACGACCGTCGACAATCAGCGAGAGCTCAATGTGCAGGTCACCGAAGGCAACGATGACGACCCGAAGTATGTGAAGATACTGGCCAATCAGATCTTGCCCGTGCCGCCGCATCCTGCAGGTTCTCCCATCCGCGTCACGTTCGCCTATGACATCGACCAGACCGTGTTCGTCGAGGTCGAGGATCTGACGGAGAACAAGTCGCTTGGCACCTTTGATATCGACCGCACAGCGAATATGTCCGCGGACCAGCTGATGCAGGCCCGCACCAAGATTGACGGCATGAACGTGGACTGAGGAAAGCGAGAGGACATGACTGCACCGACATCTCAACCGAATCAGGATGCTGCAACATCCGCGCAACGACATGACGGAGTCTCGCCCGATGATGTCGCGCGCATGCTTGACGGCATCGATCAGTTGACCGATCTGTTCCGCCGTCGGCTACTTGATGACAAGGTCAAAGCCCAGGCGATCAACGCTTTGTCCGCAGCGGCGGATGCGCAGCGCCTCGCACCGCTGTGTCGCGAGTTCGCCTTGCTGCTGGACCGGCTCGCAGCCTACCGCAGCGAAGACAAGGATGCGCAGGATTTCGTCGCTTCGATCGATGACGAGATCCTCGCGATTCTGGCGCATTACGGATTAGAGCCGATCGCATCGCAGCGAACCTTTGATCCGGCTGTGCAGCGCATCGTCGGCGTCAGCAGTACTGCTGAGGATGCGCGCCATGAAGCCGCCGCCACGCCCGACAACACGGTGGTGGCTGTTCAGAAAACCGGATACCGCCTCAATGGCACGGTCATCCGCCCGGAAGAAGTAATCGTCTACCGCAGCGCACGCACTACCGCAGAAGCTGACGCATAGAACGGGGACGCCGTCGGATCCGTAGCGTGATGCGGTGGCGTGCCCAATCAGTAGACCCCCAATGAATAGACCATCCCATCAGTAGACCACTCGATCAGTGGAACACAGGGATCATAAGAAGAAGGAGCCATCATGGCAGAGAAGGTCAATTACTACGAACTTCTCGGTGTCGCGCGTAACGCCGGCGCTGATGAGATTCGCGCCGCGATCAAGAAGCAGCGCACCATCTGGTCGAACCGAGCCTCGCGCGGCGGTACTGTCGGTGCCGAGGCGCAGAACAAGGTCAAGCTGATCGGCGAAGCCGAGAAGACGCTGCTCGACGATGCAGCCCGCGCCGCCTACGACCAGAGCCTGAATGACAAGCCTGAGAAGACGTGGGTCAATGATGGCGAACGCGACTGGTTGCAGATTGCTCAACATTATATTCAAGATGGCGATGTCAAGATGGCGGAGGCCGCCATTGAACAGGCTGAACGCCAGCAACCGGATAATCCCGAAGTGTGGGATACCGCAATAATGATTTATGAAAGCCTCGAAGAGGGGGCGGATTGGAATCGAGTGGAGAAAGCCGCCACGCAGGCCATTCTGCTCGATCCGGATAATGCCTTTGGATACGCTGCCCGTGGCGATGTGTATTGGAAAAAGGACGACGAAGACAAGGCTAGAAGTCAGTACCAAAAGGCATCCGAACTGGGACAGGCTCAGGGCAATCAAGCGATAGTGGATTATGTGCAAGAGATTTTGACGAGGATGGATATCTTCGATGTCCTAAGTAGCCGAGGAAGCCAACTCGATAAACGCTACCAAGCCGTGCTGAGTGAGTCGGGATTCATCAGCTATACGAAAGAGAATAAGGATGAACTTGCGTCGATTCAGGATGGGTATCGATCGTTGATACGCACGGTGGATAGTCTCAGTGCAAAGGTAAAGAACCCCACTTCCGATTTCACAAAGGATATAAGTTCAGAGAAATCTGAGATGGAATCCGAAATCAAGAGAATTGATGACATCCTTGACAAGGAAAAAGATGCGTTGAGAAAGCCAATTATCCTTAATGTTGTGGAGTTGGTTGTATTCTTCTTCATGTGCGTCCTTGCCGGGCCAGCTGGTGCGGTATTGGGTACGATAGGGCTCGTTATACCGCTGAACTGGCTATTGACCGGAGACAAGATTCCGTTCAACAATATCAATGATTTACCAGAGTGGAGTTTAGGCTACATCATTGGCAAGGGGCGTACGGCTCTCTGGATACTCGCCAATTTGGTGCTCGGTCTGCTGGCCATTTGGATTACCTCCCAAATGGGATACAAGGGACTCTGATTTCTACACAGTGATTCATCATGGCGACGCTGAACGTGGCCGGGCGCATTGCGCTCGGCCGAGAGGGATTACCGGTCGATGCGGTCGGTCGCGGCAACATCTGGCTTGAGGAGGATTATGGCCCCCGCACGGTGCAGATCGCGCAGGAGATCATGCTCAAGTCGTTGCTCGGCACCGATCCCGGCGAACTGGAACTCGTCGTGTTCGACTACAATCTGCGCGGCGTCGCCGCTCCTTTCGCCGGCCTGCAAGCCGACCATCTGCTCCGCGTGCTCATCACGGAGAAAGAACTGGGCGACTACTGCGTCAAGCTCGAGCAGCATATCCACGGTGTGCACACGGTGATTCAGGGACGTCAGCGCTCGCTGCTTGATTTCCGCCGGGCCACGGGTAAACGGGTGGAGAGCTACATACTGGTCGTCATCACCGCCGACATGTACATGCTCAATGACCATACCAAGGAATTGATGTCCATCCTGATGGCCGCAGGGCCAGCTGCGGGCGTCACCTTCCTCATCGTCTCGCCCACCCCGGATGACGCGAGCGTCATGTTCCTGTCGAACAAATGCCATGTCATCACCACGAACACGTCACTGACCCCTAACGTCTCAGCGAACACCATCATCGACTCCTGTGCTGATCTCGCCGAACGATTCTCGAAATCCACCATGGATCCGGTGCTGTTCGAAGACGTGTGTGATACGTCGCCACAGGCCATGTGGACGGGCAACAGCTCCGACGGCGTGACTTTCGACGTCGGCATGTACGGTCTCGAAACCACCCGCGTGACCATCGGCTCCAACCGTGAGCAGCTGCACAATGCGCTGATCACCGGCGCTGTCGGTCAGGGCAAGTCGAACCTCATAGCCGTCATCCTCCATAGCCTATGCCAACGGTATTCGCCGCGTGAGTTGGAGCTGTACCTCCTTGATTTCAAGGAAGGCGTCACGCTGCGGCAATATGCGAACATCGACCATCAGGACTATCTGCCGCATGTGCGTGCACTTGGCTTGGAAAGCGATGTGGAATTCGGTATGGCGGTGCTCCAGCACCTCTATGCCGTCTACCAAAGGCGCATGCGTCTGTTCAAACGCCATAGCTGCCAGAACATCAAGCAGTACCGTGAATCCACGGGTGCAGTCGTTCCCCGTATTGTTGTGGTGATCGACGAATTCCAGATGATGCTCGACGACAAATCTATGGCGCGCGACGTCGTGGCCATGCTGTCCAAGTCCACGCGCCTGTTCCGTGCTGCGGGCATTCACTTCATCCTCGCCTCGCAGACCATCGCCAGCGGCATCGAACTGAGCAAGGACTCCGACATCTTCGCGCAGACGCCGATTCGTATTGCGCATCGCAACTCCATTCGGGAATCCGAGGCGACGCTGGGTCTGGGCAATACGGCAGCCGCCGACCTGCATATGGGGCAGGCCATCGTCAACCTCGACTATGGCGCCATCGCCTCGAACCGTAAGGTCGCCGTTGCCTGGGCGGATGACGCCGTGCTTTCACGGCTGAGGCGAAACTGGTGGATTCACGCCCGCGATTTCACCAGGCCGCCATACGTGTATGACGGCACAAAGGTCATTCGTCTGGATGCCGCCTCGGCGGAAATGCTCGCCACGCGCGGCGGCCGGCCGGAACTGTTCGTGGGCGAGCGCATCTCGGTGGGTGGCTCTTCGCTCAAGCTTGACTTCGGCGAGGATTCCGGACGCAATATGGCGGTATTCGGTGCTGGTGAAGAGCAGTTCGACGATGCCGACATCGATGTCGATGAGGTGACCGGCATTGGTCCCGGTGCGACTGATGATGCGTCGGATGCGGATGCGGATGCGCAGGATGAGGAGCATGTGAACAATGCGATCGGATTGCTGCAGAATGCCGCGATAGCGCTCGCCCTTCGGAACACCAAAGGCAACGCGCAGTTCATCGTGTGCGATCTGACCGATGCCGATGCCGCGAAGCGCAATGACATGAACGGTTTCTATCAGTTCATGGAATCCATCGGATTCCCCGTGCAGCGCGTCGAAGGCAAGGCTCTTGGCGCGGTGGTGAACGATTTGGCTGATTCCCTGACCTCGCGGACCGCCGATGACGATCTGGTCTATCTGATCGGCTTCGGCCTCGACAAGGTGGCCGATATGCCGAAAAGTTTCGGCAAGCTCGTCAAGGACGGTCCGGCGAAAGGCGTGCATGTGCTCGGCTGGTGGATGAAGACCAGCGTATTCGAGTCGCACGTGGGTTTCGGCAACAACGGATACTTCGACATCAAGATCATGCTGCGGCTGGATGAGCGTGAAGTGCAGCGGCAACTCGGGCCATTCACGGCATGGAAGCCGCGCGCGAATCGTGCTCTCGTGGCCGACAGCACGTATCTGTCCGAGCCGGTGACGGTGATTCCGTATACGCCGGTGAATCTGGAAACACGACGTCGCATCACATCGGCGTTGTTCGGATATTGAACCGCAGCGGAAAGGATTGTATATGGATGAAATCATCCAGCTTATCGATAGCTATGTTTCCCAATTGGAGCAATATAACAAGATTCTCGTCGAAGATCAGGTGAACTTGCAGAATAATCTTCGCGCGTTGAGTGAGGCGTTTAGCGGCGCGCGAAGCGGCGATGTTCAAGGATTCATCGACAGCGCGGCTACCGCGCGTGACTTATATTCCCAAGCCGGCGAGACCGTGTATCAGGCCAAGGAGCAGTTGGCGCAAATGCGCGACGGCTTGTGATGCGACAGTGATGCGACAGATAGGTCTCTCCATACACGCTGTAAGGAAAGGAACAAGTTATGGGAATGTATCAAGATAAGAAAGATGTACTCAAGCAGATTGCGGATCAGACGCTCAGCGGTGCTGGCGATACGCAAAAAGTGCAGGAAGAGCTTGAGCGGCTCGCTGCCGAAGTCAACAGTCAGCTGAGCGGCAGCGCCACGGGAGAACGCGCCGCGGCCATCCTAGACAATGCGGCGAGCGGATTACAGACTGTGGTCAGCGCTCTGCTTGAGGCGAAATCGAAGATGGATTCGTATTACTCGCGCCTCGAACAACTCTGATTGAGGGAATGATATGGATGATGATTTGCGTGCATATCTGCAGGGCGTGAAGGATCAGGTTCATGCGCAGTATGAAGTTATCGACGATAGGTATAAATCCGTCGAGAGCAACATCAATACACTCTACGACGTATATGGCGGTGACAAAGACTACGTTGCGTTACTCGAGAATGTCCGAGCTCAGTATCGTGGAGTGTTTGGATGCCTTGAATCTTGCTGAAACAGAGTTTATTGCATTTTTCGGTTGTTTGTAATCGTGGGATTGAAATAGTCGGGAAGGTCTTATGAGCTTGATTCAGGATCGCCAGAAGATGCTCGAGCAGATGAGGGCCGATGCCGAAGCCGATATGCAGACCGTCATTCTGCTGGAGCGGGCCTTTACGTCGTTCGCCCATCGTGTGAATGCGGAGATTAAGGACGTGCCGGCGCCTTCGTTTGTATCGGCCTTGTCTGCGTTGAGCAATACGGCTGATGATCTGCATATGCTCGCCGTCAATCTTCGTGACGGTGCCCAGAAGGCCAAGGAGTATAGTCGTCGGCTCGGCATGTGATTGGGATATGCGCGAAGTCGGCGGAACGAAAGGTAGGCGATATGGAAGATGGCGAGCAGCTGTCTGATAGGTGGATGAGACTGCTTGCGCTCGGTGATCCGGAGGCCATCCTTGAGGAATTCAGGGGTCGTGCCGCCCAGCTCGATGCCATGCGCCAGCGTCTCATAGCCGAGGCGAAGGCGCTTGACGTCGGTTCCGATGCCGCAACGCAGATTGTTGATTCATTGCAACGTACCTCACGTCGTTGCGAACAGGTCATGGAGGATATCGCCACGTCCGGAGAGCTGCTGGCTGCGGGCAAAAGGGAGTGGAACGACTACGAGGAGCGGCGAATGCGCGCGATGCGGGATCAGCAGTAGCTTCAGCAGTAGCTCAGAGAGCTTTGAGTTGTGGTGCAGCAATTGCCGCATCGGCTCGGTTACTGCTGTTTCGTACGTGCGGCAGGTCACACCACCTGGAACAGGAAGCACTTGAGATAGTCGGTCTCCGGCACGCCCCAGACAATCGGATGATCCGGTGCCTGCTGGCGTTCCTCGATCTGCCGCAGGCGCACGCCGGCATCCTGCGCCGCTTCGGCGATCATGCGCTTGAACCGTTCGTGATCCATGAAATGCGAGCAGGAGCAGGTCGCCAGATAGCCGCCGCGCGGCAAGATGCGCATCGCCCGATAATTGATTTCGCGGTAGCCTCGTTCGGCTGAGCCGATGGTTCTGCGGCTCTTGGTGAATGCGGGCGGATCGAGGATGATGAAGTCGAAATGCTCGGGGTTGCGCGTGCGCTCTAGCTCGGGCAGCAGATCGAAGATATTGGCGACGGTGAAGTCCATGCGACCTGCGACATCCGGCCCGTTGAGCCGTGCGTTCTCCCGGGCCATGTCGATGGCGGTTTCGGATACATCCACCGCGCGCACGAATTCCGCGCCGCCGAGCGCCGCGTTGAGGGCGAAGGAGCCGGTATGCGTGCAGCAGTCGAGTACGCGCCGCCCTTGTGCCAATCGAGCCACGGCCCTGCGGTTGTACTTCTGGTCGAGGAAGAATCCCGTCTTCTGGCCGTTCGCGAAATCGACGTGATACCTGACGCCGTTCTCGGTGATGTCGGTGACGGTCAGGTCTGAATCGGCAGCGTCGGTATGAGCGGCAGCGTCTACAGTGTCGCCGGCACTGTCATCGTCTGATTGCGGCGACCACCAGCCGGTCGTCTGTTCCAGTCCTTCCAGAGAGCGCGTGGCGACATCATTGCGCTCGTAGATGCCGCGCAGCGACACCCCGTCTTCGGCAAATACTTTGATCAGTGCCGAGAAGACCACGGGCTTGAGGCGTTCCATGCCGGCGGACAACGTCTGAGTGACGAGCACATCGTTGAACCGGTCCACAATCAGACCGGGGAACTCGTCGGCTTCGGAGAAGATCACGCGGCAGGCATGCGCATCGTCGCCCATCACGGTTTTGCGATACTCCCATGCCCAGCGAACCTTGCGCTCCCAGAACGCGGGGGAGAAGTCATCGTTGGCGTTGCGCGTCACCAGTCGCACGCGGATGCGACTGTGCCGGGACAGCAGGCCGGTGCCGAGATACGAGCCCTTGAGGCTCACCACGTCCACAATCGAGCCGTCAGGCAGGGCCTCGAACGGAATGATCTCGTCCTCGGTCTGGGGTGCATTGAGGAGTTCCTTGCGCCGACGGCGCTCGCGGAAGTCGTTGGCGGGGCGCTGCCGCCGTGCGGATTGTGCGGATTGCTCGGATTGAGCGGGATCCGCGGATTGTGCGGAATCCGCTGCCTCTCCGGAGCCGGTCGAATCCCACGCTCCGGGCTTGAGCGAACCGTTATTGTCCCATGAATCGCCTGAAGGCAGCTCGAATCGCCTCACTTCGCCCTCGTACACCCAGGGATGTCCCTCTTCGATCGAGCGCGCGGCCTTTGCGGTAACCACGGCACGTGGGTGTGTTCTGTTCGTCTTCATAGCGTCATGTCCTGTTCGTCTATCGCATCCGGCTCACCCTTTATTGGCCTTTGTCAGTGTGTGAGCACGGGTATGAGTGTATCAGGGGAGAGGGGACCGGTCGGCAGGAATCCCGATACAGGAATCCGCATCAGACTGCGGTCTCGCGTGCCCATCGGGTAGTCGGCGTACGCGCAGATGCGATGCTGTCCGTAGCCGACGCGATACCGTGTCGGTTTGGATTCGGGCGCGTTCTGGTTTGCCGCGTCTTCCTGCCCGGTGCCTCCGGAGCGCTCGCCGCTGATGGCCGTGGCTTCGACACTCGGATCGCCGTAGCCGAACCACATCTCCAGAAATGTGCGCTCCCGCACCGAAGGAACATCGAATTCCAGCTCGGGTGATGCCTCAGGGTGCTTTTCCAGCTGTTCTGACGCCAAATCCATCTGACTGCGAACCGCGTTCCAGTCCATCGCGTCCCATTCGAGCCGGTTGTATTCCTTATGCCTGCTCGGCCAGAAATCGTCATCGAATGCGCCGTCATACGGTTCGCTTACCTGTGGGAATTCGAGACGGCCCAACGGGACCGCTTTCCACACGGCCTGCTGGCCGATTTCATTGTTGGCCGTCAGAGAAAACGCGACCATGATTACCCTCCGCCACCCTGATATCCTCTTGGCCGCGGGCGCTCAGTTACGTGCCGCGGTCGGCCGCCCCTTCAGCGGTCACCGGTTATATGTTCATTATGTGAATGATAAAGTCCGTAATGTGGACATTTATGAACCGAGGGTTCATGCTAGAACATGGTGGTCGGCCGCCGCAATCGGCGTCCGACTCGCGGACCGGGCGCGTCCGGCTCACGGAATTGATATGGCAGGCTCGCGGAATGTGCTTTCGGAGACTGGGCCGCTTGCGTAGTGTTTCGATACGCTACGCTTCCATGACCCGGGTGCGCACCCCGGCGGCATCAACGAATCGGATGGCCGGCAATCCTGCGACCTGCGCGCCGTCGATGTTGTATGGGGAATCGTCCACGAACAATGTGGACGCGCGGTCCACGCCGAACCGTTCGATTGCGAGGTCGAAGAACGCCTCATCCGGTTTGGCGGTGCCATTGCCGTCGCGGCCGGAGACGACGACGCCGTCCAATGCCCTGATGAGCTCCGGGAATCGGCTGGCCATGACGGGCCATGTGTCCCGCCCCCAGTTGGTCAGCCCCCAGATGTGGACGCCTTGATGCTGCAGGTCGGCCAGTAGCTCCGGCATGCCGGGCATCGGGCCGACCAGCGTGCGATCGATATGTGCCGCATAGACTCGCATCATCCGGCCCAATTGCGTGCCGTATTCCTCCTCGTATGCGGGCAGCAGTTCGGAATAGTCCGTACCGCGATCGTGCAGATCGTCGAAATACATGAATCCACAGCGATCGTCATCGGCAAAGAACGCTGCAACGTCCTTCTCAGGGAACAACCCCTCCAACGCGCGGCGCGGCTGCCAATCGACCAGCACACCGCAGAAATCAAAGATCACGTCGTTGACCATGTCCACCCGCCCTCCTGTTCTGGGCATATACGGTATATCAGTGGCTTGTCGAATCCTGTTCTGGGCATAGACGTATCACGAGGACGACGGAAACGGCCCCCTAGTGATACGTCTATGCCCAGAATGTGCGTAATGACACGGTTGTGCCCAGAATAAATGATGCGTGTATGCCCAGAATCCGTGATGGGGTGGGGTGTGCGGTCTGGTTATGCCCAGAACAGTCGGTTATGTCCAGGACATGTCGGGTGATTGGGTGGACGCGGCTCGGCGCAGCATCCGCTCACGCCGAACTGATAGGCGAAGGCGGATTATTCGTTCTTTAAGTGCGCGGTATCGCGGTGTCGGAGCCTTACTCCATGTCGAGCGGCTCTTTGCTGGTCGGCGCGGGGAATGCGTCGTCCAGCGCCGCGAGTTCATCCTCGCCGAGCGTGATGTCGAGTGCCTTGAGATTGTCAAGCACATGCCCGGCGCTGCCGCTGCAAGGAATCGCAATTGTATCGGGGCGTCGCAGCACGAACGCGAGCAGCACCTGCATCGGTTCCACACCATGTGCCGCGGCAATCGAACGTACCACGGGCGAGCCGAGCAGCCTGTCGTGCAATCGACCCGCCTGCGCCAGCGGGCAGTACGCCATCAGCGGCACCTGATGTGCGTCCATCCACGGCAGAAGATCGTATTCCACGCCGCGCGAGCCGAGATGATACAGGTCCTGGTTCACCGCACAGGCATCGCCGCCCGGAACGTCGAACAGTTCACGCATGTCGGCGGTGTCGAAGTTCGACACGCCCCAGTTGCGGATCAACCCGTCCGACTTGGCCTGTTCCATGCATTCCACGGTCTCGGCCAGTGGCACCGAACCACGCCAGTGCAGCAGGTACATGTCCAGATAATCGGTGCCAAGACGCCGCAGCGAGGCCTCCAGACTGTGGCGCAGGTGGCGACGTCCGGCATTGTGCGGGTAGACCTTGGAGACCAGAAACAGCCGCGACCGGTCACGCCCCGCAATCGCCCGCCCTACCAGCGACTCCGCGCGTCCGTCGGCGTACATCTCGGCCGTGTCAATCAGCGTCAGCCCGGCGTCAAGACCGGCCTGCAATGCCCCAACCTCCTGCCGCTCGGACCGCCGCCCCTCGGCCAGATGCCACGTGCCCATACCCAGCCTCGGCATCGCAGTGCCGTCGTGCAGCGTCACCGTCTCCTGGAAAGCCATATATCCTGCTCCTTAGGCCCTGGATTCATAAAAACAGGCTCATGCCGGGTTGCAAGCCGACATGAGCCTGAGGAACCGGTATTACTCCGCAATCCTATACGGGCAGGGGCCGAGACGGAACTTCCTTGAGATCAGGCCGTGAACCGCACTGCCGACCATGAAATCTCGGGTAGCACATAGGAGGCTACAGCACCATCCACGGACACGTTCAACACCTGCGGTACCACGGCGTCCGGCTTCTCGGCACTGTTGCGACGATACGGATCGTCGTCATGCAGCATCTCAGCGTGCGTCACCGCAAAACGCGTGGCATCCACGCCGGGCAGGCCGGAAACGTCAACGGAAAGCTCGTGCGCCGCGTCAGAATCACGGTTCACGGCCAGAATCAAGCCTTCGCGCGTCTCCTCATCCCAAGTCACCACGGCCTCCAGCGCCTGCACGTCGCCATACGTCTCAGTGAGGAACGTCGGGCCGTCGATCACAGGCGCATACGCCACTCCGCGGGCGTGATTCGCGGCCTCGGCGAACGGGTAGAAGATAGTCTGCCGCCATGCCGGGCCGTTGTCCTCCGCCATGATCGGCGCAATGACGTTGACCAGCTGTGCGCGCGAAGCGGACCGCACGCGGTCGCAGTGCTTGAGCAGGGTGATCATCAGAGAGCCTTCGACCACCGCGTCGGACGCGGTGTACACGTCCTCGAGCAGATGCGGCGCCTTAGGCCACGGTTCGGTGTGCAGCCCCTCGGTTTCGGCCGCCTTCCACTCAGCCTCCTGCTTCTGCCAGATGTCCTGATACCACACGCCCCATTCGTCGAAGGAGATCGCGATGTCCTTGCTGCCATGGTTGGCCTCGCGCGCATAATCGGCGCAGGATGCCACAGTGGCGATGAACTGCTTCATATCCTCGGAGGAAGCGAGGAATTCGCGCATGCCTTCCGGCTTGTGCGACTCGTGGTCGTGGTCATGGTAATAGGCGTGCGCGGAGACGAAGCTCAGATACTCATACGCGCGGGTGAGCACGGTCTTCTCCCATGTACCGAACGTCGGCATCTGGGCGCTTGACGATCCGCAGGCCACCAGTTCGAGGCCGGACTCGGCGAGCTTCATGGCGTGCGCCACCTTCTCCACCCGGCTGGCGTATTCCTCGGGTGTCATGTGGCCCACCTGCCAAGGGCCGTCCATCTCGTTGCCGATGCACCACATGGCGATGTTCATCGGTTCGGGAATGCCGTTGGCTACACGGCGGTCCGCGATCGTGGTACCGGGTGCGCCGTTGACGTACTCCAGCTCATCGAGCGCTTCCTGCAGTCCGCGGGTGCCCATGTTGACCGCGAGCATGATTTCGGTGCCGGCCTTCTTGCTCCAGTGATAGAAGTCGTCGATGCCGACTTCGTTGGTTTCGGTCTGGTGCCAGGCCAGCTCGCGGCGCACCGGGCGCTGCTCGCGCGGGCCGGTGCCGTCCTCCCAGCGGTAGTTGGAGACGATGTTACCGCCCGGGTAGCGCACGCAGGTGACGCCGAGCTCCTTGACGAGGTCGAGTACGTCGGTGCGGAAGCCGAATTCGTCGGCGGTTGGATGGGTCGGCTCATAGATGCCGCCGTACACGCCTCGGCCCAATTGCTCGACGAACGAGCCGAAGAGGCGACGGGGCACATCCGCCACGGGTGTGAAGGAGGAGATGGTGGTGTTGGGTTGGGGTATCGCGCTCATGATGCTGTCCTTAATGAAGCAGGTGCGTAATGACGAGGTTATGGGAATTGTGGATTGTGGTTATCGTTGACCGGAAGATCATCAGAGCCAGGTTGTGCTCATAGCAAGTATGGCGTCAAGCCTGGCTCATGGATGATGGGTGACAGTAGGTGTTACTTCACGCGCTTGATCATCATGATCAGCAGGCCGCCGATCACGCAGATGATGGTCTCGGCCGGGAAGATGGCGCGGTAGCCGAGGATGTTGATCACGCCGGCGGCGATCATCGGTCCGAAGACCTGTCCCAAGGTGTTGGCCATGTTGATGATGCCCAGATCCTTGGCTGCGGTCTTCGGGTCGGGTAGCACGGCCACGTTCAGTGCGCCGTCCACGGCGTTGTAGGCGCCCATGCCGATGCCGGCCACCAGCGCGTAGGCGAGCATGGTCCACGGCTTGGCTTCGATGAACGGGAAGAACGCGCCCACGCCGAGCATGATGGTGGTCACGGCCACCGGTGCCTTGAGACGGTGGAACTTGTCCGCCAGCGGGCCGGCGATGGCGCAGAACACGATGCCGGTGATCATGAGGATGACGGACATGATGGAGACGGAACCCGCGGTGGCCTTGTCGTCGAGCTTCATGTAATCGGTGAAGATGTACAGCTGGTAGCCCACGATCACGTACTGGCCGGTGACCATGAGGATCTTGCCGGCGAGCGCCAGATAGTAGTCGCGGCAGTTCTTGGTCGGGAACATGAAGTTCTGTTTCAGGGTGTCGAGGCTGAACTCTGCGCGCGGTTCGTCGAGGTTGCTGGGTTCCTTGGCGATGACGGCGGACAGGATGCCGCCGATTACGGCGAAGGCGGCGAGTACTTGAATTCCGGTGCCCACGTTGCCGAGGAACTGCGAGGCGATGATGCCGGAGCCGTAGTTGCCGAAGGCCATGCCGATGCCATAGAAGGAGGAGATGGTGCCACGCCAACGCGGGGCGACGCGGTCGGACAGTTGGGCGATCATCGGGGCGACGACGGCGTTGAGCACGGCCTGATAGACGGCCCATACGCCGAGCAGCACCGGGATGTTCGGCGCGGCGGACAGCAGCCACAGCAGAACGCCGGAGAGAATAGAGCAGATGACGATCCACGGGGTGCGCTTGCCGTGCTTGGTGCGGGTGATGTCGGATAGCGCGCCGGCGAGGATGTTGGCGATTGTGGCCACGACCATGGCCACTGCGGAGAAGGTGGCCACCAGGGTGACTTTGTCGTTTGGGGCGAGCTGCTGGATCTTGGCGGGCAGCAGGGTGACGGATGTGCCGACGTATGGGCCGAGCCAACAGGCCGGGCCGATGACCAGCGCCCATCCGATGCGCGTGGGCAGCTTCGGCTGCGATTCGTTGGTGACGCCCACCGTGGCGGTCGCTTCATTGGAAGACATGGGGGAAGTCCTTTCTTCGGTTGTTCCCTAGGCAACAACGCTGCATTGCATAGGCAAGAGTTATTCTCTCAAGAAACTTTCTTTCTATGAGAGAAACATCGATGTTCATTTGTGAACAATAACGCGAGGTGTTTGAAGTGTGAAATACGGCGTGTTTGTTGATATATCAAGGTTTATTGCGTATTGTGTATCTTTCATAAGAAAGAAGAAAGTTTCTAGAAAACTTTTCCTGTATGATGGGATGTGATGATATTTCGCATGGTGCCATCGCGTATTGCCTGTGCGGTGCCGTGGAGGAGGTTTGTATGGATTCACAGCGCACGTCATCTTCGCAGCGCGGTGCGGTGAGGGCGCCGGCCTCGCAGCCCGGTGGTGCCAAGCTGGCCCAGATTGCCCGCGAGGCAGGGGTTTCGCTCTCCACTGCCTCCAAAGTGCTCAACAATCGTCCGGGTGTTTCCGACGCCACGCGCAAGCGCATCGAACAGCTCTTGGAGAAGAACGGATACCGTCGCCGGCGCCGTACCGAACAGACCACCACCGATATCGTCGAGCTGCTGCTCGATGACCTCGACACACCATGGTCCGAGGAGATTCTCTCCGGTGTGCTGGCTGGTTTGCGGAAGCCATATGTCCCAGTGGTCTCCGCCCGGACCGGTGATAATTGGAGCATTGGCGTGTGGCTTGAGGAAGTGCTCGCCCGCCGCTCGGCCGGGGTGATCATCCCGCTGTTCGAATTCCCGAAGGAGGCCGAGGAGCGATTGGCAAGGTCGGGTATTCCGGCGGTCCTGGTCGATCCTACTGGTGATGTGCCCCAGAATGTGCCCACGGTGGGATCGAACGACTATGCCGGCGTGCGCGAAGCCACTGAATACCTGATTGCCCAAGGCCATACGCGCATCGCCTTCATCGGCGGTCCCACGTATCTGCAGACTGCGGCGGCCAGATTGGACGGATTCCGCGGGGCCATGCGGCAGGCGGGGCTTACGGTGGATCCCGCATTGGTCAGCTCCGGTGAATTCCGGTACGACGACGGCAAGAAGCATGCGTGCGAGTTACTGTCCATGCCGAATCCGCCCACTGCCATATTCGCGGCGGGCGACATGCAGGCCGCCGGCGTATATGCGGCGGCATGGGAGCGTGGCCTTCGCATACCGGACGATCTTTCGGTCGTCGGTTTCGATGATCTACCCACCAGCCGGCTGCTATTGCCGCCTCTGACCACCGTGCATCACGCCGTGCGTGAGATGGCGCAATTCGGTGCCGCCACCCTGATGCAGATCCTGGAAGGTTCCGCCGGCGGGATGCCCACGCACCTCGAACTCACCACCAGTCTGGTGATACGTGAGAGTGTCCGCAAGTTGCCGTAAAATCGTCGATTGCTGTGTCGAGAAGCAGGCCGCCGCATAAGCCGGCTTCTCCGTGGGTCCAGTCGAACGGTTTCGCCGTGTTCCGCCTTATGGTGCGGGATGTGCGCGATACCTGACTTTCGGCGGATCGGCAGGCCTCCCTGAGGCAAACCTGAGGGAAGCACGTCAGCGATCGCATCCGTTCGCGCTAATGGGGCGCGTCGTGCGCGGCAGGACCGCACGCGCGGCATGCGACGCCAAACCTGGGGCTGATATGCGGCAGCACTGAAGGAATAACAATGGTTAACGCTATTGAGGCTTTTGACGCCAAGCACATGAAGCCGGCCGAGGAGATCCCGGCCTTCCGTCCCGGCGACACCGTCGACGTGAACGTGAAGATCCAGGAAGGCAACAACTCCCGTATCCAGACCTTCACCGGTGTGGTGATCGCCCGTCAGGGTGCCGGCGTGCGCGAGACCTTCGTGGTCCGCAAGATCAGCTTCGGTACCGGTGTGGAGCGCCGCTTCCCGCTGCACTCCCCGTCCATCGACTCCATCAAGCTCGTGCGCAAGGGCCGTGTGCGCCGCGCCAAGCTGTACTACCTGCGCGCCCTGCGCGGTAAGGCCGCTCGTATCGTCGAGCGCCGCGACAACTCCGCCAAGTGAGTTCGTCCATCAGACGTTTGTTCGCATGCTGACATGGATGATGACGGTGTTCATCGCCCACATCGCAGCGAATGAGGCGTGAGATTCAGCCCGGAGGCCATCGGCTTTCGGGCTGAATTCGTAGAGGGCAAGTAAGATATCGCGCTGAGTGCCGATGAATGCGGTGCCGGACACGACCCACGGAGGATGCGTAATGCAGAACGATGAACATGGCCAGGGCGACGAGGCGCTGCCATATCCCGTGATTGGCGAAGCTGCCGGCGACCATTCGCAAGGTGTCGCGGGCTCCGTTCGCGCATTTGATTCGGGTGATTCCGTCGGCATGCCGGCTGCTGCTGACGTTACCGGCGCCGGAGCCAGTGCTGACGCTGCCTCAGCGGCCCCTTACGATGACGAAGCATCGCTGGCTCGCGATTCGCGGACGGTTCAGGTGGCCGATCATGGCGTTGATGTGACGCCGGTGCCGCCTGCGGTGCCGATTGCCGCCGCTGCGGGTGCGGGCGCTGCCGCACTGGTTGCTGCCTCGGCGGCTCGCGGCGCGTCGCATGGCTCGGCTGGTTCCCGTAAGAAGGACGACAATAGTTTCACGCTGCGCGACTTCTTCCTGTGGTGCGGCATCCCGGTACTGGTCGTAGTACTGATCCGCGTCTTCCTTGTCGGTTTCTATGAGATTCCCTCCCGCTCTATGATGGACACCATCGTGCCCGGCGACCGAGTGATCGCCAGCAAGCTCACGCCGAAGTACTTCGATCTGCAGCGTGGTGACATCGTGGTGTTCAAGGATCCCAACAACTGGCTGTCCGAGGAGCAGAGCAGCGGGCTCGGCGGCGGATTCCTCATCAAACGACTGATCGGACTGCCCGGTGACGTGGTGGAATGCAAGGGCGCCGGCCAGCCGATCACCATCAACGGTGTGGCCGTCAACGAATCGTCGTACATCCGCCCGGGCGTCGACCCCAGTTCCTTCCCCTTCTCGGTGACCGTGACCGAGGGGCACGTGTTCGTCATGGGTGACAATCGCGCCAATTCAGCGGACTCCCGCTACCATCAGGACGATGGCGACCATGGTCTGGTGCCGATCTCCGATGTGGTCGGCACCGGTCTGGTAACCTACTGGCCGCTGAACCGCATCGGCATGCTTGACGCGCATCACGAGGTGTTCGCCGACGTGCCCTCCGCATCGTCCTCGGCTTCCTGAACCGGTTCCGCGTCTATGCCGATTCGCATCCCGTAAGACGCTCAGCCGGTGCTGTGCATGACATGGATAAGACACGGATGAGACAAGGCCATGACATGTCTATAACGCCGACACAGCCATAACGCCGACGCAACCATAACGACAGCACGGTGTCGACCCGAATATCAGGCAATCGAAAGGAACATCCCGCAGTGATCACCCCGACCCTTGAGCTCGAACAGAGCCTCGCCGCCCAAGGCTATGACCTGGTCGTCGGTTTCGATGAAGTCGGCCGAGGCGCGCTCGCCGGCCCGGTCATGGTGGGGTGTGCGGCCATCTGGTCGCGCGATCTGACCGCTGCCGATGATGGCGAAAGGCTTGATGTGCCCGCCGGGGTGGCCGATTCCAAGATGCTCACCGAACATCGTCGCGAAGCCATCTATGAGGAATTGTGCGATTGGTGCGCTGCCTGGGCTGTCGGACAGGCCAGCAACGCCGAAATAGACGAGTGGGGTATCAGCCATGCCCTCGGCGTCGCGTCGTTGCGCGCGCTGACCCAAGTCGAGCACCGGCTCGGACTGCAATTGCCTGATACTTATTGGCTCCCCTCTGGAGGGGAGCTGGCGCCGCAGGCGACTGAGGGGAGGCCCATCACGGTCGGCGCAATCCTCGATGGCCCAAACGACTACATCACCAAAACACTAGGTACCTTCGACGCGCCGGAAGTGCCGATTCCGGCCACAGTCACCACCAAAGTCAAAGGCGACCAGCATTGCGCCACGGTGGCCACGGCCGCGGTGATCGCCAAAGTGACGCGAGACCGGCTGATGGTTGAGCTCGCACACAGCGATCCGCGATACGCGCCGTACGGGTGGGATCATAACAAGGGCTATGGTTCCGCCGCCCATCGCGCGGCCATCGCCAAGCACGGGCCGACGCCATTGCATCGCGTCAGCTGGCACCTCACCTGAGCATGCCGGTTGCGGCGCGACACGATGCTGTGAGCGTTCACGTCCAAATCAGCGCAACGCGCTAAAGTCTCTACCAACAGCATCGTAGGTTCGTGCACAGGATGCCGGCGACTGCGGAAAGGTTCAGGTGGTATGGTGGCCAACCGCGCAATCAATAAACGTCCTTCCATGTTCGAAGTGGCCAAACTGGCTGGAGTGAGCCATCAGACGGTGTCCCGTGTGATCAACAATTCGCCGGACGTCTCGGATGCCACGCGCGCCAAGGTGCAGGCAGCCGTGGATCAGCTCGGCTACCGCCCTTCCAACTCCGCCCGGGCGCTCGCCTCCCACCGATCGCGCACCATTGGCCTGATCGCCGGCGGTATGAAGTTCTTCGGGCCGATTTCCGCCATCACCTCCATCGAATCCATCGCGCGCGAGCATGGCCTGTTCATGAGCGTGATGATGGTGCATGAGGCATTGTGCACGCAGGCGGAATTCGACAATCTCTGCGATACGTTCATCGAACAGAACGTGGATGCCTTCATTTTCCTGACGCCCACTGATGTGATGTTCGCGGCGGCCTGCCGGGCCAAGGTCAACCAGCCGCGCGTCATCGTGACCTCCACGCACGGGCAGATGACCGTGCGCGAGGGGCTGAGCCTGATCTCCACGGACAACAAGCGCCGGACGGCACTGGTCGGCATCGACCAATGGGATGCTATGGCCAGAATCGTGGGAATGATGAGCGAATACGGGCACAAGTCGGCGCTGTACTTCGCCGGACCAAACGAGTGGCGCGATGCGCATACGCGTCTTGACGCATGGCGCAAGCTCTCCGCGATGCATTCCATCGATTCGCAGATCGTCCGCTGCCATACGTGGAATTCGGACGAATCCTATGCACAGATGAACCATCTGCTTGACGAATACGGCATGAAAGGCGCGCCGCTGCCCACTGCCGTGGTCTCCGCAAACGACAATCAGGCGGTGGGCATCATCCGCTCGCTGCATGAGCACAAGCTGCGCATCCCGCAGGACATCAGCGTGGTCGGTTTCGACGACATGCCGGGCATGGATAACCTCTATCCGCCGCTGACCACGGTGCAGCCTGACTTCGAGGCATTGGGCGGTGTGGCCATGCGCGAGACCCTGCGTCTGCTGGGGGAGGGACACGAGCCGGTGTTCCTGACCAATCAGCATGGAGTGGGGCTTATTCCGGCCAAGGTCAAGGCCCGCAGTTCGCTCGGCCCCGCCCCGCGCCGGTAGCGCACGTTATCGAACCGTTATCTACGACACAACGCTATAAGTTGTGTTGAACCCCAGTTATCGGTACATTGTTTTCTGGAAATTGTGAGCGCTAACAAAAACCCCAAGGAAGGGGAAGGAACCCCTTGGTGCTCCACGGCGTAAGGAAAGATATGGCAGCAGTCGACAACGCGGCCGAACAGGTCGCTAACATCGCCGAGAAGATCCGCGCGGGCAAGACCACGCTGGGTATCGAATTCGGTTCCACCCGAATCAAGGCAGTCCTGATTGACGACACCTTCCACACCATCGCCTCCGGCGATTACAGCTGGGCATCCCATCTGGAAGACGGCCTGTGGAGCTACTCCACCAAGGAGATTTGGGGTGGTCTGCAGTCCGCCTACGCCTCCATGGCCAACGATGTCGAGACCGCGTACGGCGAGAAGCTTACCCGTATCGGCCACATCGGCTTCTCCGCCATGATGCATGGTTACCTCGCCTTCGACGAGAACGGCGAGCTGCTCGTGCCGTTCCGCACCTGGCAGAACACCAACACCTCCGAAGCCCACCAGAAGCTCTCCGAGCTGTTCCAGTACAACATCCCCGAGCGCTGGTCCATCGCACACCTGTATCAGGCGGTGCTCAACAAGGAAGAGCACGTCGGCAAGGTCGCCTACTTCACCACCCTGGCCGGTTATGTGCACTGGAAGCTCACCGGCAAGAAGGTGCTCGGCGTGGGCGATGCCTCCGGCATGTTCCCGATCGATCCGACCACCCACACCTACGAGACCGAATTCATCGAGAAGTTCGACGCCCTGCCCGAGGTCGCCGCCCAGCCGTGGAAGCTCGAGAACCTGCTGCCCACCCCGCTTGTGGCCGGCACCCCGGCCGGCGAGCTGACCGAGGAAGGCGCCAAGCTCCTCGACCCGACCGGCACGTTGGAGCCCGGCGTCGTGCTCGCCCCGCCGGAAGGCGACGCCGGCACCGGCATGGTGGCCACCAACTCCGTGCGCGTGCGCACCGGCAACGTCTCCGCCGGCACCTCCATCTTCGCGATGGTCGTGCTCGAGCGCAAGCTCAAGGCGCTGCATCCCGAAGTCGACCTTGTCACCACCCCGGCCGGCGATTTGGCCGGCATGAGCCACGCCAACAACTTCACCTCCGACCTCAACGCATGGGTCGGCCTGTTCGGCGAATTCGCCAAGGCCATCGGCAGTCCCGTGGACGCCGGCACGCTCTACGGCGCCCTGTTCCGCTCCGCCATCGCGGACGATGTGGATGCCAACTGCGGCGGCCTGCTCAACTACCCGTTCCGCTCCGGTGAATTCCTCGCCGGCCTGCCCGAAGGCCGCCCGCTGTTCGCCCGCAGCCCCGAGGCCCACATGACCCTCGGCAACTTCATGCGCGCCCAGCTGTTCTCCGCGTTCTCCCCGGTCAAGATCGGCATGGACGTCATGACCAAGCAGGAACACGTGCAGATCGACTCCCTCGTGGGTCACGGCGGCATCTTCACTACTCCGAAGGTCGCCCAGAAGATCCTAGCCGCCGCCTTCAACACCCCGATCAAGGTCATGTCCACTGCCGCCGAAGGTGGCGCATGGGGTATGGCCGTGCTCGCCAACTACCTGTGGAACACCAACGAGGAGCACACTAACCTCGCCGACTTCCTCGACGGCTGCGTCTTCAAGGACGCCAAGTCCGTCACCGAAACCCCTGAGGCTTCCGACGTGGTCGGCTTCGAGAACTTCTTCGATCGCTTCACCAAGGGCCTGCCCATCGAACACACCGCCATCGAGACCATCGATCTCGAAGACAAGTAATTCTGCAGCTCAGGCTCCCCTTGTCAGGGGAGCTGGCCGCTGTAAGCGGTCTGAGGGGTAGCGGAAGAAAAACCAGCCGGCCATCAGGCCGTCCATATCCACAATATTTCAACAAACGTCCATCCATCACAGTGGAAAGGAAAACCAACAATGGCAACTTTGGCTGATTACGGTCCTGAGGTCCGTGCCGAGGTCAAGCAGGTTCGTGAGGTCGTCTCCAACCTGCACCAGCAGCTCATCAAGTGGAACCTGGTCGTGTGGACTGCGGGCAACGTCTCCCAGCGTCTGCACACCGCCGACCTGTTCGTCATCAAGCCTTCCGGCGTGCGCTACGAGAACCTGACCCCGAACTCGATGGTCGTCGTCGATCTCGACGGCAACGTGGTCGACGGCACCGAGGCCCCGTCCTCCGACACCGCATCCCACGCGTACATCTACCGCAACATGCCTGACGTGTACGGTGTGGTGCACACCCACTCCACCTACGCCACCGCCTGGGCGGCCACCGGCCAGAACATTCCGTGCGGCCTGACCATGATGGGTGACGAGTTCGGCGGCCCGGTGCCGGTTGGCCCGTTCCGTCTGATCGGTTCCGAGGCCATTGGCGAGGGTGTCGTGGAGACCCTGAAGAAGTACCCGAAGTCCCCGGCCGTCCTCATGCAGAACCATGGCCCGTTCACGATCGGCAAGGATGCTGAAGGCGCCGTCAAGGCCGCCGCCATGACTGAGGAGGTCGCTCACACCATGTGGGCCGCCCGTCAGCTCGGCGACATCATCGAGATCGACCAGGCCGATATCGATAAGCTGAACGACCGCTACCAGAACGTCTACGGCCAGCACTGATTTAGCTTAAACAAAACCCCATAAACAACGAAGTAAAGGAAGTAACCCTATGGTTATGGAAAACCCCTTTGAGGGCAAGGAAATCTGGTTCGGCGTCGGTTCCCAGGACCTGTACGGCGAGGAAGCCCTGCGTCAGGTCGCCGAACACTCCGCCGAAATGGTCGACTACCTGAACAAGACCGGCAAGATCCCGGCCAAGATCGTCCTGAAGCCGACCCTGAAGTCCTCCGACGGCGTTAAGCAGTTCATGGTCGAAGCCTCCGCCAACCCGAACGTCATCGGTGTCATCACCTGGTGCCACACCTTCTCCCCGGCCAAGATGTGGATTCGTGGCCTCGAAGTGCTGACCAAGCCGCTGCTGCAGCTGGCCACCCAGCACCACAAGGAGATCCCGTGGGAGACCATCGACATGGACTTCATGAACCTGAACCAGGCCGCCCACGGCGACCGTGAGTTCGGTTACATCGTCTCCCGCCTCGGCATTCCGCGCAAGATCGTCGTCGGCCACTACACCGACCCGGAAGTCGCCGAGAAGGTCGGCACCTGGGCCCGCGCCTGCGCCGGCTGGGATGCCTCCAACAACATGAAGGTCATGCGCTGGGGCGACAACATGCGTAACGTCGCCGTTACCGAAGGCGACAAGACCGAAGCCGAGCGCGTGTTCGGCGCCTCCATCAACACTTGGGCCGTCAACGAGCTCGTCGCTGCCTACGACGCCGTCAAGGACGATCAGGTCAAGGAGATCATCGAGGACTACAAGGCCAAGTACGACGTCGACCCGGCTCTGCTGGACGCCAAGTACGACTCCCTGTTCATCGCCGCCAAGGAAGAGGCCGCGATGGTCAACATGATGCGTGCCAACGGCTGCACCGCCGGCGTCGACAACTTCGAGGACCTCGGCGCTCTGCCGCAGCTGCCGGGCGTCGGCCCGCAGCGCTTCCCGTCCGAGTACGGCTGGGGCTTCTCCGCTGAAGGCGACTGGAAGACCGCCGTCCTCGTGCGCATTGGCGCCGTCATGGGATACGGCCTTGAGGGTGGCGCTTCCCTCATGGAGGACTACTCCTACAACTTCACCGAGGGCAACGAGCTCGACATGGGCTCCCACATGCTCGAGGTCTCCCCGTCCATCGGCACCATCGCCAAGCCGAAGCTGGAGATCCACCCGCTGGGCATCGGCGGCAAGGCCGACCCGGTCCGCCTCGTCTTCTCCGGCGCTCCGAAGAAGGACGTGGTCGTCGTCTCCATGGCTGACGAGCGCGAGCGCTTCCGTCTGCTCATGGACGTCGTCGACGTCGTCGAGCCGCAGGGCTCCCTCAAGGAGCTTCCGTGCGCCCGCGCCGTCTGGAAGCCGAAGCCGGACCTGAAGACCGCCGTCCAGTGCTGGATCACCGCCGGCGGCTCCCACCACACCTGCATGACCACCTCCGTCGGTCGTGAGGCTTGGGAGGACTTCGCCCGCATCGCCGGTGTCGAGCTCGCCGTCATCGACGAGAACACCACCGCCCGCCAGTTCGAGAAGGAACTGCAGCTGTCCGAGATGTACCACCGTCTCGACAACCGTCACTGATTAGCTGTTGACTGCTGCAGCTAAGGAAGGGGCTGTTCCGGGAAACCGGAGCAGCCCCTTTGCTCTTAACTTAGGTAGCTTAGATGATTCGCGTTAATCCGATGTGCACTGCACTGAATGCCGATTATCGCGGTATACGATCAAGCTGATCCTGTAACGCAGCGGTCATGGTGCCCATATTCTCGATTAGATTGAATGATTGATTGATGGCATCGGCCAATGGGCGCAGGGGACGCGCAAAATTACCAATCATGCGAATAATGGGTAGCATTTGTGTCACTTCCGGAGGCATAGACAGCGAAGTGCGTAACCCATCGAATGTCGCTCCGATGCTGTCGATTTGGTTGTTGCGTAGAGCTCCTTGTGGAAGGCCCTGAATGAAACCCACGTATTGAGACATGGTGGCATAGGCGTTGTTCCATAGTTTCGACAGGTTTTCCGATGCTTTGTTGAGCAAATCAATGTCAGGTTGTAGTCGTTCTGATAGTTGTATCGCCCATGCAGAATAGACAGACGCATTACCGTTTGCGGGAGCGGGATGATTACTCAATGTCTTTGAGATGTTTTGAAATGATACGGCAAATTTTTGCGCGCACACATCAACTTGTGGTACGAGTTGTTTTATCTCATTCCAAGCACCTAATAAATCCGGTGTGTCGTTTTCCTCCGGCTTGCTCACAACTGACTCTGATATGTCATCAGATTGCGATTGAGTATTAATATCCTCGATTACATTACGAAGTTCTTTCACGATTTCAAGGATTCTTTTTTGACGATCTTCAGTAGACATTAAACGCAAATCGCCCACTAGTAGATACTGTCGATTATGCGCGATGTCCCAAACAGGATCACGATTGCTAATTCCGGTCATGCCTTCTATGCTTTGCAGTATCAATGGAAGAATGCGATTCGGTCCATGTTCCGTGACACGAGTATTGAAATCCAGCAGTTCTTTGCGGCAGGCCTCGCTACGTACATATCTGGGAGTAATTATCGGGAGAATGATATTCGCATTACCGATACCTCGATCAAGTGCTTGACGCCAATCTTCGTCCCAGTTTATAGAGGTCTTATCGACGAATAGCCCGAGCGTATTGCCGGTCTCATAATTGTATTCGCCGATAATATCATTTACAAATTGAAGGATTGCACCACTGAGGTGGTCATTGTCTGCATGACAGTAACTTAAAAACAGATTGGCATCAGTAGGAGCATTGACATGGGCTGACACATCAGTGTCGGACGGCTGCTGAATAAGCAAAGGTGACGGAATCGACACTGAGGAATGTTCAGCATCCAAGCCGGCTGCTTGGAATCCGTCGCTGTCCCACAATGCTGAAATTGGCACAGCCCATATGTTGTCGGTGAATTGCTGCACTTTATCTCCGGTATATAAGACGTAGCCTCGGTGGAAGCGCTTATCACTGTCACGCAATGCAGCAATACCCGCAAAATCTTTGCGGTCCACGGTATTGTTGGATTTCATTTCCAATGCAATAAGCTGATCATCGTGCAACAACACGAGGTCAACCTCTTTGGGTTTATTGCCGGTTTCCCGCCAGTAGAAAGCGTCCGGGTGTATATTGGACCATTGAATTTCCGGAATGATTTGATTGACGGCGAATGATTCAAAAAGTTCGCCGAACAGAACACGATCATTGTGAAAATCTCTGCCGGATTGCCGTATTGTCTCGACACTGAACGATGTATCTACTGGATGTATTTTCGCGCGAGTAAACAGTTGCTTACCAGGTGCTGAGCGCAGGTTCGGTAAGGCAGAGATTAGGAATCGGCGCATAAAAATACTGATGTATCGCTCAATGGTGGCAGGATTCGAATGAACGGTATCGGATATTCTTTTTACATTCAAGATTCCGCCGGGAACGGCAAGTAGCTCTTTGAGTATGGCATCAGCTATTGCTCTGTCCAGCCGTTCTCCGGGTAGTATGGTGTCGCCCAACACATTATCGATATCCGTTCGTATGGAAAGGCGCAAGTCGTTTTCTGCAATAGGCATAGAGGGCATTGCATACGAGGGGAACCCTCCTGTAGTCATATACCTGACTAGTGTAGCCCTATTGGTCTCTGAATGATAGTTCGTATTTGGAGTACCGTTCCACAATAAATCAATGATGCTAGTATCAGTATTTTTATTGATTTCTCTGCGTGTCAGAGGATATAAAGTGTAACGCAGGGAACGACGGGTAAGGGGGTCCTGTCCATCTAGCCCATCTCTGGTGATTGATGCAGAACCTGTAAGAATGAAAAATGGGGTGGAACCTGTTTGCTTGTCGATTACTCTCTTGACGGATAGAGGCAAGTCAGGAATACGTTGAGCTTCGTCGATAATGCAAGGCATAGGCAATGAGTCAACCCATTCATCTAAGCGTGATGAGGCGTAATCAAATGTCCGTTTGTCGGCGAGCGTCTCATAATGGTAGCCGTCTGGCAATTCCGTTTGGACAAGCATGGTTTTGCCGACTGCTCGCGCTCCCTCCAGTACTGCGACTTTGCTTGGGCATTGGCGGAGTACCTGTGCTAGCGGTCGGGCTACGTATCGAGCGTTTGATAGAATCATGATGGTAATTTTATCATATGATGCATAAAAAAATAATACATTATGCTGTAAAAAAATAATATCTGATGGATTTAGGTTGCTTAAGTTGGTGTTTTTCTTGATAGATGTATCTCGCCGTTCGTAATCGTACGCATTCAAGCTACTAGGACGGGGATAATCTGTCTTTGAAGCCGATTTCCACCTTTGTTGAACTACCGGGACATGAATATCTGTGTCCTGATTTCTTCAAGAACGTGCATGGTGAGCTTCGGGAGCAAGAAAGCTTGTCCCTGAAAGCCGGTTTCTGCGCTTGTCGGGTTTCCGGGACAACGCAACCTGTCTCTGAAGCCGATTTCCGCCCCTTTTGAGTTACAGGGACAGGTTTTCGGCGGCCAGCGGCACGTAATCCCTCATATACCGATTGAGAATCGTTGCATTTCCAACGATTCTTCAGATTGCGTTCGTCGCTCGCTCGAGGGGATATTGTCCCTGTAGTCCCAAAAGCGCTGTTTCATCCTACAGAGACAAGAAAACT
>NZ_JFAN01000038.1:0-49923 GCF_006408855.1 Bifidobacterium sp. UTBIF-68
TGAAACAATGCCATGAAGACCAGCAATACCGGAGTAACGACAAGGCCAGCCGTCATCTGCAGGCAAAACAGGTACAGATATAAGTCATAGTTGCAGGTGAAACAGTGTCGTAAAGCACAGCTGCAGGTAAAACAGGTACGCGACCAGCATCAAAAAGGCCTCTTCATGTGCACTTTTTACCTGCATACCCAAATAACTAGTGCTGTTTTACCTGCACGCGGCTTTCGCGGCCTTCTCGGCCTTCTCGGCTTTTGACCCCCTCTCTCCATCTGCCACTGACTGCTCCTGGACGGCCTCCTGAACCACCGGCTACTCCTGATCGTCCTGCACATAGATGGCCTGGGTGATCTCCTCGCGCAGCTTGACGAATTCGGGCATGGCACGCACCTTCTCCATATTGTCCGGATCATCGGGGTCGCGCGGCAATGTGATTGGAATGTCCATCTTCACCGTGCCGGGGTGCGCGCTCATCACAATCACACGAGTAGCGAGGAAAATGGCCTCGTCCACGCTGTGAGTGATGAAGAACACCGTGCTGTGGCGTTCGCGCCATATACGAAGTAGCTCGTTCTGCAGCTTCTCGCGGGTCAGGGCGTCCAACGCGCCATAAGGCTCGTCCATCAGGATCACGTCTGGCTCGGTGGCGAGCACGCGCGCGATCTGCGCACGCTGCTGCATGCCGCCGGAGAGCTCGTATGGACGACGGTCGGCGGCGGAGGACAGTCCCACCAAATCGAGGAAATGGTCGGCGCGTTCCTTACGCTCCCCCACCGGTACGCCCTGCATCTTCATGCCGAACTCCACGTTCTTGCGCACGGTGAGCCACGGATAGAGCGGAGGCTTCTGGAACACCACGCCGCGTTTTGGACTCGGTCCGTCAATCGCCACGCCGCCGGAGACCAGTTCACCGTCCGACGGCTTCTCGAAGCCGGCCAACATATTGAGCAGCGTGGTTTTGCCGCAGCCCGAACGACCGACCACGCAGATGAAGTCATGCTTGTTGATTGTCAGGTTGATGTCATGCAAAGCGGTCACCTGATCGCCCTGCTGGGTGATGAACCGTTTGTTGACGCCACGGATGTCCACCGCCACGCCCTGATCGTCCATCGTCTTCTTTTCGGTAAGCTCACCCCAAGTGAGCGCGTCGTCCTTCGCCATGATAAGTCCTTTCTCGCTGCGCGAACCTCGGCTGAATACTGCACGGGTGCGGCTGATTACTGCTTGGCCACCTGATCGATGGCGTCGGTGTAGAGCACGTTGGAATAGTCGTCGCTCACCTTGTCCAGACTGCCTTGGGTTTTCAGGAATTCCGCGGTGTCCTTGAAGATGCCCGGCAGCTGTCCGTGGAAGATGTCGCTTTGGTCCTTGGCCTGCGGGTAGGTGTAGCCCTTGAACTGCTTCTTCACGTCGGCCACCGAGTTGCCGAGAATTGTGGAGATGGATTCCGCAGAATCCGCCTCTTTGCTGGAGATGAGTCCGACCGCGTAGTTCTCCACTGCGGTCCAGGTCTCCATGACCTTCGGGTTGGATTTGATGAACGCGTCCGTGGCGAGTTCCATATCGTAGGTTGCAGAACCGGTTACGGCGGTGGCGGCGCTGGAGGTCACGATGGTGCCACCATCCGCCTTCAAGGTGCTCAGGACCGGATCCCACACCCAAGCCGCGTCAATCTCGCCGCGGGTCCATGCGGCGGACATCTTATCCGGGTCAAGGTTGATGAGGTTCACGCTGGTCTCATTCATACCCGCGTTGTGCAGTGCGGAGAGCAGCGAGAAGTGCGATGTGGAGCCGAACGGCACGGCGATGTTCTTGCCGGCGAGGTCCTTGATGGACTTGTAGTCGCCGCCGCGTGCCACCAACGATTCCGCGTCGCCGATGATGTCATGGATCCAAACCACCTTCACCGGAAGGTTCAGCGGGGCGGATGCCGCGCGCACTGCCGGGGAAGAACCGGCCAGCCCGATGTCCAGCGAGTTCGAGCCGAACGCCTGGATTACATCTCCACCGGAGTTGAACTGGCTCCACTGGATGGTGGCGTTCGGCAGGCAGGCTTCAAGCAGCCCCTTGTCTTTGACAATCAGATCCGCGTTCGGAATGGCCTGCCATGCGATGCGGATGGTGCCGGTGAAGTCCTCGTTCTTGGCCGAGGGCACCGGACATTCGCTTACCGCCGCACCCGAGGTGTTGCCGACCAGTTCGTCGGCGGTCGGCATCTTACCGCAGCCGGCGAGACCGGCGAGCATTGAAGCGCTCACCGCCAGCGCTCCGACTCGGCGAACCATCCTGCGGCGTTTTGTTTCACGATATGTTTCACAACCGTTCTGCCGCTCGCCACCGTCCGACGCCATCAACTTGGCGACATTGTTCTTCAGCATCGTGATTCCTCTCCTCGATTGATTTGCCATACTGTCTCTTCGCCGTTATTCCTTGCCCACCCACGGTGTCACCAGATGGGTGATGCCGAGAATCAGCCAATCGAGCAGCAGCGCCGCGATGCCGATCACGAAGATGCAGGCGATGGTCAATGGCGTGTTGAGCTCGGTGCCGGAGAGATAGGCGAGCGCGCCGATGCCGGGGATACCGTTGTTCAGCTCAGCGGCCACCACGGTGGTCCACGCGAAGCCGACCGCCAGCCGGATGCCGTTCATGATGGACGGCAACGCGCTCGGGAAGACCACGAACAGGAATGCTTTGGGTCGCGATGCGCCGAGGGAGAGCGCGGAGTTCACGCGGTCACGGTTCACCCCGTTGATACCGTCGACGGTGGCGAGCACGATTGGCGGGAATGCAGCGAGGAACAACAGCCAGATCTTGGTGGTGTCGCCGATGCCGAACCAGACGATGAGCAGACCGATGTAGCCCAGCGGCGGCAGCGCACGAATGAAGTTGATGTATGGCAGGATGATGCGGTTGAGCCAGCCGATTTCCGCCAAGACGAAACCGACCAGTACGCCGACCACGATACCCAGGGCCATGCCGATGCCGATGCGCTCCAGCGAGACCACAAGATGCTGCCACAGGAAGTACTGCTGTTCACCGCAGACGATGCGCGAGGATCCGGCGGAGGCCGGTCGGCAGCTGTTCGCCTCGATGAAGGCGTCCCATACGGCTTTCGGCCCCGGCAGGTACAGCGAGTTGATGAGGCCGGCGGAAGTGACCGCCCACCATACGGCGATCAGCAGCACCAGCGAAATCAGCGGCTGAATCTTCTTCGACTTCATCCATGTAGGCAGGGGCTTGCGCTTGGCGGTGGCGGCACCCTCTACAATGGACACTCCGCTGATGGCGGTTCCCGCCACTACCGACGTGCCCGGCTCATTCTGGTTTCGGCTCGGAGTCGGTGTTGTTGCATCGCTCATAATCGTCTCCTCTGCTGGTCTTTCCCGATGTTTCCCTTGTTGTACCGGCGGCAATCGCGTGATCGATTACGTAGTTCTTACGACTTGCAAACGTTCTGTTTCCACATTATTACCGATTGCTCGAATAGTGGACTTGAATATGGAATACGATAGCGAGACCGAGGAAGGCGCCCGGTATGATGCCAAGCGCCCGGCATAACCATTCCCTGTCTCGGCTCGCTCCGGTCAGTCGGTGGCGGCCAGATGCTCGTACATGTCCCGGAGCATCTCGTCGGTGATCTCGACCGGATTGTTGTACAGGTTCGGATGGCGGCTGATGCGCACCAGATCGTCGATCTGCTCGGCGCTCAGGCCGAGGTCCTTGAGCCCGGTGCGCAGCCCCACCTTGGCCTTGAGCTCGTGAATGGCGTCGGCCATCGCACCCACATCCTCGAAGCCGATGGCCCGGGCGAACTCCTGCACACGGCCGTGCTGGGCGTCCGCGTTGATTCTGGCAAACCAGTCGAGCGTCAGACCGCAGGCCTCGCCGTGCGCAATGCCATGGATATTGGTCAGCGGGAAGGAGCAGGCGTGCGAGGACGTGGTCTTCGGCAGCGTGAACGCCAGCCCGGCGATCACTGACGCCTCGCACATCTTCTGACGGGCCTCCGCGTTGTCCGGTTCGGCCACGGCGATGGGCAGGTACTTGAACACGAGCGGCGCAGCGTGAATGGCGCAGGCGTCGCAGATCGGCTGATGCCCCTTGCTCCAATAGCCTTCGATTGCTTGGCTCAGCACGTCCATGCCGGTGGAGGCGGTGACGTGCGGCGGCACCGAATAGGTCAGTTCTGGGTCGATGATGGCCACTGAGGGGAAGAAGCCGTCCGAGACAATCGGCGCCTTCTTGCCCAGCGCGCGGTTGGTGAGAACGGATACGCAGGTGACTTCGGAGCCGGTGCCGGCTGTGGTGGGCACTGCGATGATCGGCAAATGCTCCTGAGGCATGGCCTTGCCAGTGCCGTGGTAGTCAGCAATGGAATCGTTCGTCAGGGCGATGCTGGCCGCCGATTTGGCGAGGTCCATCGCGCTGCCGCCGCCCATCGCCACCACGAATTTGAGGTTCTTCTCGCGGATCAGGGCCGCGGCCTTATCCACTTCGGTAACGTCCGGGTTGGGCGAGAATTCGGAGAAGATCTCGCTGATCGCGCCTTCGGAGTCCTTGACAATCCTCTCAGCGGTGCCGTTCTTGGCGAAGAGACGCTCGGAAACGAGCAGGCCCCCTTCCGTTAGACCCATTTCCGCCGCCACGTCCTTGATCTCACGGACGCGGCCGTTGCCGAAGCGTATGGCGACCGGCTGTTGATAATCCCAAAGCATTGTTGTCGTTCCTTTCTGTCCGTACGGCTCCCCGCCGTCGGCTTATGCCGACGGCTCTCCTCAACGAGGGGAGCCGCAGCAAGGACTCAGTCGCAGAAGTTCTCGTCGACCCAGGTCAGGACCTCATCCACCTTGGGCAGTTCGGCCTTGAGCTCTTCGGCGGTGATGGTCAGCGGCGGGCAGATGTTCACGTTGGTCTCACGGCCGAAGGTCAGGAAGCCCTTGTCCTTCAAGGCGCCCATGATCTTGCCCATCACCGGATTGGCGGTGTGGTACGGGCTCATCAGTTCGCGAGTCTCCTTGTTCTTGACGATGGTCATCGCGGAGAACAGGCCGATGGTGCGCGATTCGCCCACGCACTTGTGCTTGGCTGCCATTTCCTCGAGGAACGGCTTCAGGATGCCTTCCATCTCCTTGACGTGACCGGCTACGTCATGCTCGACGTAGTAGTTGACGGCGGCCACGCCGGCGGCGCAAGCCAGCGTGTGGCCGGAATAGGTCAGACCGCACTGCAGCACATGGTCGGTGAAGTAGTCGGAGATGGTCTTGGAGACCACCACGCCGCCCAGCGGCACATAACCACAGGTGACGCCCTTGGCGAAGGTGAAGATGTCGGGCTTGATGTCGAAGTTCTGCCAGGCGAACATCTTGCCGGTGCGGCACCATCCGGCCATGACCTCGTCGCAGATCATCAGGATGCCGTACTTGTCGCACAGGGCGCGCACACCCTCCATGTAGCCGTCCGGCGGCAGGATCACACCGTTGGCGCCGACGATGGATTCCATGATGATGGCGGCGATATCGTCCGGGTTCTCGTAGATGATCTGGTCTTCGAGGCGCTTGAGGTACACAGCGGTGACCTTGGCGTCATCCTTGCCGCGTTCGAAGCCGTCCTCGTACATGTTCGGGTTCATGAAGTGCACGAAGCTCGGGGCCGCGCCGCCGGCCTCGGTGGCGAAGCGACGCCAATCGCCGGAGGCGAAGGACGCGCCCAACGTCGAACCATGGTAGGAGCGGTAGCAGCTGAAGATCTTCTGGCGGCCGGTGACCATGCGGGCCATCTTGATGGCGTTCTCGTTGGAGTCGGCGCCGCCGTTGGTGAAGAACACACGCTGGTAGAAGTCGCTGCCGGCAAGGTCGACAATCATCTTGGCGAGCTTGGACTTCGGCTCGGAGGCGTAGGCAGGGGCCATGAAACACATCTTGTCGGCCTGGGCCTTGATGGCATCCACGATCTCGGGCAGTTCATGGCCGAGGTTGGAACACACCAGCAGCGACGACATGTCGGCGTACTTGTTGCCGTCGTAGTCGTAGACGTAGATGCCCTTGGCGGACTTGACCGGCATCACCGGCTCGCCCTGCTTGTGCCAGGACTGCATCACGTATTCGCGGTGCAGCTCGGCCACTTCTTCGCCGGTCAGTTCCTTGGTTGCCAGTGATTCGCTCATCGTCTCGTCCTTTCATGCGGGCTTACGCCAAACAGACGAAACAGAGATGTGCACGATACACAATCGAAACAACGGTTTCGCGATGTGCCGCATCACATGATTGCTATTTGCTGCTTGACGACTGCTTGGAATCCTTGTGGATTCCTTGATTGCTTTGCAGTCTACGAGCGAATGATTCATGGTTCCATATCGCAGAACCTAAAGATGATTGTGCTCCAGCACAATCATCTGCGATTGCATCCTGCACAGTTGACTAGCAGTCGAGGACCTCGCGTACCTGCAGCCCCACCGAGAGGAATTCGCGCGTGCGGAAGTCGGACAGGCTCACGCCCAGAATGTCTTCGATTTTGTTGAGTTTGTAGCTTACGGTGTTGCGATGCACGAACATGCTGGCGGCGGTCTCCTTGACCGAACCGGAGAACTGGAAATACACACGCAGCGTCTCGGTCAGATCAGTGCCGTTCACACGGTCGTATTCCACGAGCGGGCCGATGCTGTCGTGATAATAGTCCTCCAGGATCGCATGGTCCGAGACGGCAAGCAGCAGCTTGTCGATGCCGGAATTATCGTAGAGGGCAACCTCGCCCGCACGACCACGCAGATGCTGCAACCGCTCGAGTTTCAATGCCTGATTGTAGCTTTTGCCGATGCATCGGGCTGACTTGGTCACCTTGCCCACGCCGATGTATGTACGTTCGAGTGTCGTGCCCTGACTACGAATCGCGGCAATCATCTCGCGCACCATCATCTCGACCTGTTCGGCAGTATATCTGGCGAACACCAACACCAGCCGTCCTTCGATGTGCACCACAGCCACACGCCATTGATTGCGCGTAATCAACGATTCAATGTCACGACTGTACAAGGCTACACGCTCGGCGTCGTGATGTCCGTGGACGAGGTGGATTCCCGGTTCATTCCCGGCGACGGATGCAGTCGCCGCCCCCACCGCCGAGGTGCCGTCATCCATCGGCTCAGCCGGCATCATCATTGCAGTATCGGCGCACGCGCTGAACACGGTCACGCAATAGTTCCAGTCCTTGGCAAAACCGGATTGTTCCAGATATTCGAGATACATCTCCTCGCGATCGGGATGGAAGATGGCGTTCTCCAGCGCCGCGGCCAACTCCATGCTGTGCTTCTCGCTCATCGTGATGGCTAAACTGAAGCTGTGCATGATCTGTGCCATGTGCACGCTCCATGGCACTTTGAATAGCGGAAAGTCATGCTCGTCGCAGAACCGTATGGTTTCCGGGCTGATCTGATGGATGAACGGGCCGATGTTCACCACCACACCTGTGGCTCCAGAGGCGTAGGCGCTTTTGACCAACGGATACAGGTCCTCCTGTGTCTCCAGACCGATACCGGTGGTAAACGCAATCTCCTGACCTTCGAGGAAGCCGGCGATCTCCTCGTTTTCGACCATATGCACCCATCGCACCGGCCGGTCAAGCCCACCTCGGCCCGCCACCAGCACCATGTTCTGGTCGGCGGTCTGCTCCACCAATTCCTTCAAACGAACGGTCATTCGCCTGCTCCTTGTCCTTGCCTATGGTGCAATCGACCTACAGCACGATCGATGCGCCGGAAACCACCAGCAGCACATAAGTGAGTTTCAGGAACGCCTGTTGGCTCACATGCTTCTGGAGGCGGTTGCCGAAGACGATCGCCACGACCAACGGCGGAATCGACACCGCCGTAAGCACCAGTGCATGCGGAGTCAGTACGCCGGCAACCCCCTGCTGCACGGCCAGCACCGAATTGAGCGCCACCCAGACGCAAGCCATGGTGGCACGGAATTCGTCTTTGTCCTTGAGCCTCACCGCAGCGTAGATGACCAGCAACGCACCACCAGAGATGAACATGCCATGGATTACACCTGCCAGCAGTACGATGATGACGAGCAACCAGTGCGGCGGCTCGCCATGCGACGGCCATATCAGATTCTTCAACGCGATTACGATGATGAACACGCCGTAGGCCTTCTGCAGGGGCGTCAGCGGCAGCACCGCATACAACCCCACGCCAGCAGCCATGCCGATGGCCATCAGTCCCACCATCTCGCCAAGAATGCGCCACCGAATATGCGCACGATGCTGCACGCCCAGCCACAGGCATGCCAGCAGCGTGGTCAGATTCAACACCACTTTGGCGGTATCGGTTCCAAGCAGCAGCATCGAGAACGGCATCGCGAGCACAGTGCCCGCGAATCCGGTGATCGCCTGAATCACGTTCGCCGCGAACAGCACGACCAGAAACAGCACATCGCGCATGTTCTCGCCCATCATCTCTCCTTGCAGCAGTAGCCTTGCCGGACCGACAATGGACACACCGTAGCGAGCCTGCGTAAACTGGCGCGTTACGGTCTCAGCTGGAGGTCAGGAAGGTCTCGTTGCCGCGAGTGAAATCGAGTACGGCACCGGCGAGCTGCACGTCGTCCGTCAGCTCCGGATCGGCGGCGAGGATCCGTTCCGCGCGCGAGCGGGCGTCGGCGATCATGTCGGCGTCCTTGACTACGCGCAGCAGTTTGAGGCTCGACTTGCCGCCGGACTGCGCGTCGCCCAGCACATCGCCGGCACCGCGGAACTCCAGATCGGCCTGCGCGATCTCGGCACCATCCAAAGAATGATGGATGACTTCCAGCCGTTGCTCGGCGATCGACCCCGGTTCAGCTCGCGAAACCAGGAACGCCCAAGAATTCGTGCCGCCTCGGCCCACGCGTCCGCGCAACTGATGCAGCTGGGACAGGCCATACCGGTCGGCGTCGAAAATCACGATGCAACTGGCCTGCTTCACATCCACTCCGACTTCGATCACCGTGGTGGACACCAGCACCGGCGTCGCCCCGGCCGCGAAATCAGCCATGACCTGGGTCTTGACATCATCCTTGTCCCGTCCGGTCAGCGTGGCGAACCTGACGCCGTCGAATTGCGGCAGTTTCTGCAGCCGTCCTGCGATCTCCTCCACCGAATGCAGCGGCGGGCGGGCGACGGTCTCCCCGTTCTCGTCGTAGGTCTCGTACGGATCGTCGATGCCGACCGATCCGGCCTTCCGGGACCCGCCGCGTCCACGGGAGGCCGAGCGGCGACCGTTGTCTTCGGCCGCCCTGTTGCGTTCGGCGGACGCTTCACCGGACTCGTCGTCCGCGTCGATGCGGGGGCAGACGATATATGCGCGCTCCCCCGCGTCGATACGCTGGCGGATGTGCTGGAACATACGGACCATCGTGGGGACGTCCGACTCGTTGACCACCACCGTGCGAATCGGCTTGCGACCGCCCGGCAGCTCGGTAAGCCATGAGATGTCCAAATCACCGAACCATGTCATGGCGGCGGTGCGCGGAATCGGCGTCGCGGTCATGACCAGCAGATGCGGCGTGGTGCCGTCATCGGTTTTGGCATTCAGGCTTTCGCGCTGCTCCACGCCGAAACGATGCTGCTCGTCGATCACCACCAACGCCAGACGCGGGGCCTGGAACGTCTTGGAAAAGGCGGCATGCGTGGCCACGATGATACCGGGCGCACCACTCGCCGCCGCTGCCAGCGCCTTACGGCGGGCGGCCAGTTTCATGCCTCCGGTCAGCAGTGTGACGGGGATTGCTGTGCTCGCGGAGGAAACGGACGCCGCGTGCGCCGTAGTATCCGACTTGATATTCGATACGGTATCCGACTCGCCGCTCGAATCACTGCACACATTGGTTTCGTCCACTCGCGCCAGCATCGTGACGATCGTCTCATAATGCTGTTCGGCGAGCACCTGGGTGGGAGCCACAAGCACCGTCTGATAGCCGGCGCCGACTGCTTGCAGCATGGCCGCGAGCGCCACCACGGTTTTGCCGGACCCCACCTCGCCCTGCAGCAGTCGCTGCATCGGGCAGTCACCGGAAAGATCGGCGGCGATGTCATCGATGACCTGGCGCTGACCGGCCGTGAGCGAGAACGGCAATGATGCGATGAACCGGTCGCGCAGATTGCCCTGAGATCCGTCATGCGACGCGTTCCGGGACGTGTCTTGCTGTGCGGTGGCGCCGGCAGAGGTGGCACCGGTCGAACTGGCATCGGCCGGGGCGGCATCAGTCGAACCGGCATCGAGCTTGCAGGCATGCGCGTTCGACCGGTGCGCATGCTGGCGCGCCTTGAGCAACGAGATCTGCGAGACGAAGGCCTCTTCGTAACGCAGGGTCTCAATGGCGTTGTTGAACCGCGAGCGGGAATCGGGATCATGAATGGCCAGGAACGCCTCGGCCCGGTGCAGCAACCCCCGAGCCGAGCGCACCTGCTCGGGCAGGATGTCGGGAATGGCGTAGGACAACCTGTCATCCACTGGTAGATTCCCGGCAGACGAATCGACCGGGGAGACTTCCCCCTCACCTGACTGGACGGCGATGCTTTCCGTACTGGGCGGTACCAATGCCGCAGCAGCCGCAACAGAGGTGCCAGCCGCCCCACCGGGTTGGGTGGAGGTGCGCGCGCCCATCATCCACAGGAGGTTCAGTATCGTCTCATGGATGTGTTCGGAGGAAATGCGCGAATTGGCATGGTAGACCGGGCGCGGACGGGTGACGCGCAGTATGGCGTCGTCCAAGGAATCGGCATCGTACTTCAGCGACGATGGCACCGGCGACCCCGCAGCCGCGCCTCCCGATATGCCGGTCCCATTGACAACCGGCGAAGGCGGAGCAATTGTCATGAAATCCGGATGCGTGAACTGGAGCTGGCCCATGTACTCACTGGGCATACCGGACACCACCAGCGTCGGGCTGGATTTCAGCCGCATGCTCACCCAGTCGATGTAGTTCTTCCTCCCGCCGAAGAACGTGAGCTGCGCTGTGCCGCCAGGCATATTGCGGGCTCTGGCGAAATCCGCGTCATCAACCGTGGCGATGACGCGGAACGTACGGCCCGGCACCACGCGAACATCGCGCACCGAGGCGACGAACGCCATCTGCTGGCCAAGCTGCGCTTCGCGGATGGTGCTCAGGCGCACCGGATCAGCGACGCGGAAGGGATAATAAGTGAGAGCGTCGCCCACAGTGGTGACACCCAGTGACTTGAGCGCGGACACACGGCGCTTGTTGGCGACCAGCGATGCCAATGCAGTGTCCAAAGTAATGCCCATAGCTGCTTATTCTATAAAAACAAAACCCGCCGAGCCGAAGCTCAAGCGGGTTTTGCAGACGTCAATACCTGATTCACGCGACCACGCGCTGAACCTTGCCGGCCTTGAGGCACTTGCCGCACACGCGCAGGCGAGTGTTCTCGCCGTCGATGGTGGTGCGCACAGACTGGAGGTTCGGGCGGAAGGTACGCTTGGTACGACGATGCGAATGAGATACGGTGTAACCGGTCTGCGGACCCTTACCGCACACTGCGCAACGAGCTGCCATGATGGACTCCCTTTAAACCTTGATGTTTCAAGTCTTTTCCGTGTCCAACCGGCGGTGTTACCCGACATGCCGAACACACAACTTCACAAATATACAGCTCAATACCGACAATCGCAACTCATGCGCGTATCATGCCGCGCCTGTCACCCCACCCCATACGCCGTCACAGCAATGACGCCACCACACCGGCGGCATGGGCGAACTCCTCGGGCGTGGTGTATGCATAGCTCAGGCGCAGTGCGTTGTCGCCCGCAAAGTCATAGATGTCGCCGGGATTGAGCAGCACACCATGATCGAGCGCCCGCTGGAACAGCCTCGTCATGCGAACGGGCTCGTCGAAGGACAGCCAGATGTAGAAGCCCCCGACTGGCACATTCCAATGGGCGCGGCCGGCGAAGAGCCTGTCCAGCGTTTCCAGGGCCGCATCACGACGCTGACGCAGCGCCACGCGCAACGTCTCCAGATACTCGGCGTACATCCCCGATGTGAGGAATCGCGCGAACACCCACTGGTTCAGGGTGCCGGCACCGTAATCCATCTGCATCTTGACGTCGGCGAGCCGGTGCACGATGCGCTCGTCGGCCACGATCCACCCGATGCGCAGGCCCGGCGCCAGCGCCTTCGACGCGCTGCCCACGGTGATCACCATACCCGTCTCATCGCATGCCTTCAGCGATGGTGGCACATTGTCGTCGAACACCAGATCCTGATACGCGCAGTCCTCGATGACCGGCAGCCGGTCCGCCACACATGCGTCGACCAGCGCCCGCCGCCTCTCCAGAGGCATGGTGACGCCCGTGGGATTGTGGTTGGTGGGTATGGTATACAGCACCGCGCCGCCACCGGAGTCGGAAGACCGGGCGGGGGACGCAAGGCCGGACGCGCCCACCGAACGCAGCACCTCGGGCAGCGACGACACGTCCAGCCCCTGTTCGTCCATCGGCACCCCGGCGAGCCTCATGCCCGCCGACTGGAACACCTGCAGGGATTTGATGTAGCTCGGCGCCTCGGCCAGCACCGTTGAGCCGGACGACAACAGGCTCACCGAAATCATCTGCAACCCCTGCAACGCCCCGGACGAGATGAGCACCTGTTCAGGGCGGCAGTCGATGCCCCACTCGTGCATGCGCCCGGCTATAGCTTCGCGCAATACGTCCAGCCCCTCGGGCGGCGGATAGCCGAGCGCATCGATCTCCTCGGCGGCCTCATGCGCCACACGCCGCCACATATCCCGCGGGAACAGTCGCGGGTCGAGTTCACCCGTGCCCAATCTCGTCTTCGTGGGATCGAATTCAAAGCGATTGATGGCCTGAATCGTATCGTTGTTCGCCTTGAAGAAGCCGGAAGAGACATAATCCGCCCAGTCAGGCGCGCCGGAGAGCATCAGCGACCAGGTGTTGCTGACGATGCGCGTGCCTGCGCCATGCCGTCCCTCGACGACGCCATAGTCGGCGAGCTCCTCGATAGCCGCGATGACGGTGGATCGATTCACCCCGAAGGCCTCCGACAGTGCACGCTGGCTGGGCAGACGTGCGCCGATGGGCCATGCGCCGGAGGCGATGCGACCGCACATGAAATCGACGATCTGCCCGGTGACTGGGCGATCGGCAGACCGATCCGGCTTCCAATCGATGTGCAGTGGTGCGATGCGCGCCATACGGCACCTCCTCTATCTCAGCCCATCTCGGCTCGGCGATGGCTCCCGCCCACATATGCCCCGCCAGTGGCCCGTTTCACTGAATACACGTGTATTTCAGATTCTTGTCTCTCCCCCAGTCAGCTTCGCCGCCAGCCCGTCATCAGAGGGGGCCAATACCGCTTAGACGATCACGAGACAAACCACTAGCGCGCCGGCCGATGCAATACTCTGGCCAACAGCGCACATTTGGTTGGGTAGTGATATCCGCTCTTGGCTGGTTGCCAACAGTACACGATTATCTAACATAAGACGACAGCACTGCAATTCTAGGAAATGATAGTGCGTCACCCTCGGCACCCACGGTGAATCCAATGCAGTTTGGCTGGTACTGATATACATGTGTCACCCAACCAAACCGTCGGCAATGCACAGGGGCACAAGGGCCAAACGGCGCACGCAGGAATGCGCAACGCGCGCACCACACAGGTGACAGCAGAAAGGAAGCAGGCAATGGGTCTGTACCTTCAGGGATTGACGATGGGATTCGCCTACATCGCACCGATCGGCATGCAGAACCTGTTCGTCATCAACTCAGCACTGACCCGCACCCGACGCAACGCCCTCATCACCGCGCTCATCGTGGTCTTCTTCGATGTGGCACTGTCGCTGTCCTGTTTCTTCGGCATCGGGGCGCTGATGCAATCGCACCCCTGGCTGGAGCATATCGTGCTCGGGCTGGGCGGACTGGCGGTAATCCGGATAGGACTGGGATTGGCGCTGCCCCGCAAGGGCCAGTCCCCCGCCAATCAATCCGAGTCGGCACCGCATATGGCAGCCGGCGGCAGCGAAACTCAATCCAGCGCCGTCACCACACGGATTCCCAATCGGCATCTCGGCGCCCGCGGACTGCTCCGCACCATCGGCACCGCATGCGCCGTCACCTGGTTCAACCCGCAGGCCATCATCGACGGCACCTTGATGCTCGGAGCGTTCGCGGCCACCCTCAACGCACAGCAGACCACACCATTCATCACAGGCGTCGAAACCGCCTCCGTGCTGTGGTTCTTCGGCGTGACGCTTCTCGTCAATACGTTCGCCCACAAGTTCAGCCCGAAGATCCTCACCCTGCTCAACCGTGCATGCGGCTGGGTCATCACGCTGTACGGGGTCAAACTGCTCATCGATTTCACGCTTGCCGTGCTGTGAGCCTTGTCCGTCACCCCGACCCATGACCCCGATACGCCACTGAAATACCCCTGATGCACCGCTGTTTCTCAGGTCTTATCCAATAACGAACGGCGGTTTGTCCATTCCGATTCCGATGTGCTCCCATATAATTTCCTTAGGAGACGTCGGGAGCGAAGAAGCCCTGAGTGTTTCCATGCGCGACAAAGGAGGCTGTCATGTTGGATTTGAGACGAGGAATCGGCACGCACCGGCCGAGTGTGATCTCCCTGGGGCAGATCTGGGTTGACATCATGATGAATGTGGACGAAGTGCCGGCACAGGGCGGCTTCGCCGTGGCCGACCACCCCAAGCCGTCGATCGGCGGCAGCTACCGTGTGCTCGAAGCAGTCAGCCGCATGGGGGTACAGGCCGAGCATGCCGGCATCCTCGGCAACGGCCTGTGGGCCAACTTCATCCGGCAGTCATTCCAGGACAACGGCATCACCCACATCGGCCAGGATCGGCTGGACGAAGATTCCGGATTCCGCGTGGTACTCAACTCGGGAGCGCCCCAGAAGACCTTCATCGCCTCCTATGGCGCCGAGGCACACGGCGGCACCGACACCTTCTCGATGCTTGAGCCACAGGAGCATGATGTCGTCCACATCAGCGGCAATACGCTGATGGACCACACGGCGACCGGCGTGGACGGCTTCCTGCTCAAGGCAGGCACCGACCCGGCCACACGCGACTATGCGCTGGTCATCAACCCGACCAACACGTTGCGTCTGGTCAACGACCATATGCTTGAGGATCTGGTGCTTGCGCGCCCCATCTGGTCCTGCAACCGCCAGGAAGCCATGACATTGGCCGAACGCCTGGGCGCCCCGATCGACGACAGTAAAGTCACCATCGGCGGCGGACTGGACGACTTCATGCATCAGCTCTGCGATGGGCTCGGCGCGACACTGCGTGCGCCGCTGGTGGTACGCGTCGGTTCGCTGGGGGCATGGGTGCGCATGCCCGGCGGCGACACCACGCATATTCCCGGATTCCCGACCAAGGCCGTACACACCCGCTCGGCAGGTGGATGCCACACGGGCGTGATGTGCGCGATGCTGGCCAGAGGGCACGGGCTTCCCGAATCGGTGAACATCGCCAACGCCGCAACGTCCATCGCCATCTCCCGCAGCGTGAACGGCATCCCGCAGTGCCCCGAATATGATGAGGCCATGACGCTACTCAAGAAGTAGCGACGCCCGCCGCACCTCCCCAACACCCTTCAGCGAATGCCGGACACGGAGTCCGCGTCGGACACACCCCAGCGGTGAAGCCTGACGCAGACTCCGGCATGTTTGTTCACATTCCGTTCAACTTAAACGGCACTCGGCGTATATGCATCGCTTCTACGATTGATTCAGTTGTGTAAATTCCAAGGAGCGTAAGCATGAGCGCAGCCAGCACCACGTCATCGCCGGCAACCGGCAAACTGTCCGCCCGCGAGAAGAAGTGGATCGTCTACGATGTCGGCAATTCCGCATTCGTGTTGCTGTCCACCGCCGTGATTCCGATTTACGCGAAATCGCTGATGCCCGCGGACGGCAACATCGTGTCCGCCTGGGGATACGCGCAGACCATCGCCTCGCTGGTCATCGCGCTCCTGATGCCACTGCTCGGCTCCATCGCCGACGTGCAGGGCATGAAGATCAAGTTCTTCCTCGGATTCTTCGGCACCGGCGTGGTGATGTGCTGCGCGATGGCGCTGCCGCTGACATGGCTGCCGTTCCTCATCGTCTATGTACTGGCCACCATAGGCCTGAACGGCTCGCTGACCTTCTATGATTCGATGCTCATCGACACCACCACCAACGACCGTATGGACAAGGTGTCCTCGCACGGCTATGGCTGGGGGTATGTCGGCTCCACCATCCCGTTCATCGTGTGCATCGCGCTGATCTTCGGCGGCCCCGCCGTGTTCGGCTGGTCGACCGTGGCCTGCACGCGAGCCTCGTTCATCATCACGGCCATATGGTGGGTGGCGTTCACGATCCCGCTGATCACGAGCTACCGCCAGGAGCACTTCCGCGCCACCCGCGAACACACAGCTGAAGCAATCCGCGGCACCTTCACCGAGCTGGGATCGACGTTCGGCAAAATCGTGAAGAACAAGCCGCTCTGGATGTTCATGGTCGCCTTCTTCTTCTACATCGATGCCGTGAACACCGTGATTTCAATGAGCACCTCGTACGGCACGCAGCTGGGCATCGACTCGACCCAGCTGGTGGTGGCCCTGCTGGTCACGCAGTTCGTGGCCTTCCCCTGCGCTATCCTGTACGGCCGTCTGGCCGGCCGTTTCGGCTGCAAGCCGATGATCACCGTGGCCGTCATCGCCTATATGGGCATCGTGTTCTTCGCCACGTTCTTCCTGAAGGCCGCGCTTGAATTCTGGATTCTCGCGATTCTGGTGGGCATGTTCCAAGGCGGTATCCAGGCGCTGTCCCGTTCGTACTACGGCAAGATCATTCCGAAGGACCACGCCAACGAGTACTACGGCTTCTACGATATCTTCGGCAAGACCGCCTCGATCCTGGGCACCTTCCTCGTGGCCACCACCACGTCGCTGACCGGCAACGCCTCGATCGGCGTGCTGTCCATCGCCATCCTGCTGGTCGTGGCCCTCGTGTTCCTGACCCTGCAGAAGGATCCGACCAAGGTCACGGCATCGTCGGCAGCGACGGCCTGACCGTCATCATCAACCATCCACAGCACATACTTCAGAATCGACAGGCGTATCCATCGTGAACGATGCAGCGAAGCAACAATCGGATGATTCATCCATCCCGGGCAATCAGAGCGAGGGCACATCATCAGGCTTCCAACGGCGCAAGCTCAATGTGCTGATCGTCAGTGAATCGTCATTGGAGCAGACCAACGGCGTTTCCGGCAGCGTCAAGCATATTCTCGACCGGTTTGCCGAACAAGGGTTCTCCGCCCGCGTGATCGCGCCTCAGCCAGCGCCGGAAAGCGGGGAATACGCCGGCTTCCCTGTGGACGCGGTGCCGACCGTGCCGATTCAGAAGTTCAATGTGGCCATTTCGCCGAAAACCCCGATCATCCAATCCATCGAGGACGCCCCCAAGCCGGACATCATTCACGTGGCGGCACCGATCTCCAAGCTGGGCCATGCGGCGCTCATCGCCGGTGAGGAGCTCGGTGTGCCCACCGTGGCCATCTACCAGACCGACGTGGCGCAGTACGCACGCCGATTCGCCCGTCAGGCGGTGGACGGTGTGACGGACGGCATAGCGCCGCACCACACCGGATGGCTGCGCAAAGTGAGCAAGGCAGCCGGCGAGAAGGCCGAGGACATCGTGGCCAAACGCATCGCACAGATGCACAACATGGCCACGCTCACCCTCGCACCCACCGACCAAGCGCAGCAGAGGCTGGAATCGTTCGGCGTGGACCCCTCACTGATCCGCCTATGGGGCCGTGGCGTGGATTCCGATTTGTTCACCCCCACGCGCGCTGCGGGTGGTCATGCCGCCGAACTGCATCGCGCATGGAGCCATGACGGCACCATGCCGGTGGTCGGTTACGTGGGGCGGCTCGCCCCCGAAAAGCAGGTGGAACAGCTTGCGGCACTGGCCGACCTGAATATCCAACTGGTCGTGGTCGGCGGCGGTCCGATGGAGGAAATACTGCATGAGCAGCTGCCTCATGCAGTTTTCACCGGCATGCTTCATGGCGACGACCTCGCCGACGCCTATGCCGCATTGGACATCTTCGTGCACACCGGCAATGAGGAGACGTTCGGACAGACCATTCAGGAGGCCATGGCATCCGGGCTGCCGGTCATCGCCCCAGCCAGCGGCGGACCGATTGACCTGATCGACACCAATGTGACCGGATTGCTGTACCGTCCCAATGACGAGGACGATCTGCGCGAATGCGTAACGCGGCTCGTCGAGGACGAGCCGTTGCGTCGGCTCATGGGCACCAACGGACTCGCCGCCGTGCAGGGGCGCACCTGGCCGAACATGGTCGACCGGCTTATCGACTACTATCGTCTGGCCATCGAGCTGAATCTCGCCCACCGCGCCTAGTGGTCTTCCGCCAGAACTGCGCTGACGTATTCACTACCCCTCAGTCCCGCTTCGCGGGCCAGCTCCCCTGACAAGGGGAGCCAACAAATAGTATCGAACTGCCGGCGCAGGCAACTAGCGGTCTGCGCCATATGCCGACTCACGGCTTATGGCTGCGCTGCGCACGCGTATACTGTTCTGGGCGCGGCGGGGCGTCTTCTTTGCCGATTCATCCCTGCGCGCCAGCCATGGCAGGAACACACGTCAAAGAGAGCAGTATGAGTCAGACCGAATCCGATACAGCCGCACAGTCGCAGCCGCCCGTTTCCGATACGTCAGCCGAGGCGACGGCACATGCATCATCGGACGAGACCAGCGGCGGCACAGACCATACCAAGCATGCGTTGCACACGAATCTCAAGCGGGGCATGGAATCACGCCATCTGCAGATGATCTCGCTCGGCGGCGTCATCGGCACCGGCCTGTTCCTGAGTTCCGGCTACACCATCCAGCAGGCGGGTCCCATCGGCACCATCCTGGCGTATGCCATCGGCGCGGTCATCGTGTACCTGGTCATGCTCACGCTCGGCGAGCTCTCGGTGGCCATGCCGGTGACCGGTTCCTTCCATGTGTATGCGGAGCGGTTCATCGGACCAGGCACCGGGTTCGTCATCGCCATCCAGTATTGGATGACGTGGACGGTGGCACTGGGTTCCGAGTTCACGGCCGCCGGCCTGCTGATGCAGCGTTGGTTTCCCGATACGCCCACATGGGTGTGGTCGGCGGCATGCATCGTCCTCATCTTCACCTTGAATGCGTTGTCGGTGCGGTTCTTCGCCGAGGCCGAGTTCTGGTTCGCGTCCATCAAGGTATTCGCCATCTGCGCGTTCATCGTAATCGGTCTGCTGGCGATTTTCGGCGTGATCCCGATGAAGGGATACACACACGCCCCGCTGTTCGGCAACCTCGTCAAGGACGGCATCTTCCCGAACGGCTTCATGCCGGTGTTCGCCACGATTCTGACCGTCAACTTCGCCTTCTCCGGCACCGAGCTCATCGGCGTGACGGCCGGCGAGACGCGTGACCCGGAAACCGCCGTGCCGAAGGCCATCCACACCACCCTGTGGCGTCTGGTGCTGTTCTTCATCGGCTCTATCGTGGTGATGTGCGCGCTGATTCCATGGCGCCAGGCCGGCGTGGGCGAAAGCCCGTTCGTGCTCGTGTTCAGCTCCATCGGCATCCCATATGCGGCGGACATCATGAACTTCGTGGTGCTCACGGCCGTGCTGTCCGCGTCGAATTCCGGACTGTATGCCTCCACGCGCATGGTGTGGTCGATGGGGCATGAGGGCATGATCCCGCGCTGGTTCGCCAAGACCACCCGTCACGGCGTGCCATTGCTGGCCCTATGCGCGGCCATGGCCGGCGGGTTGTTGGCGTTGCTGTCTTCGGTGGTGGCCGCATCCACCGTGTATCTGGTACTGGTGGCGCTCTCCGGCCTGTCCGCGGTGGTGGTCTGGATCGCCATCGCCTACTGCCAGATCGTGTTCCGCAAACGTTGGGTCGCATCCGGGCATCAGGTCGATGAGCTGAAATACCGCACGCCCGGCTACCCCTATACCTCGTGGGGCGCGTTCATCCTGTGCACCGCTTCGTTCCTGCTGGTGTTCTTCGACAAGGAGCAGCGGTTCGCGCTGGGCGCGGAACTGGTGTTCATCGTGCTGTGCTATGGCGCTTACTTCGTGCAGCGTTGGTGGAGGAAGACCCATCCTCGTGAGGAGGATACGCCGGCGCAACTGCCATAGGCCGGCGATTCCGGCCCGGCACCAGCCCAGGCCGCGGCGTTACGCGGCCACATCACGCTTTGCGCCCATCCTGTATCATCCGCAGGGTGGGCGCGATTGCCAGGAAGCAACCGGCTAATATCCATCGGCCTCTCTCTTCGCCAAGTGGGCGCTCTGCGTCAAGGAAGCAGTCTGACGCGCAAGGAGACGGCATCAGTGAAACGGATGCCGTGCAGTCCGGCTGCGGTGCCTGCCTCGGCGTTCCACGGCTTGTCATCCACGAACGCCGTATGTGCGGGATCCACGCCAAAACGGGCGATGGCACGCCGGAAGATCTCCGGGTCGGGTTTGTGGATGCGCTCCGCACTGGAGACCACCACATCCTTCAACAGGTTGAGTTCAGGGAACAGCTCGCGCGCCGCGTCCACGTATTTCACCGTGAAGTTGGTCAATCCCCAGCAACGCACACCTGCGGCGTGCAGGTCGCGCAACAGTTCGGGCATGCCGGGCAGCATGCCGACCAACGCCAGTCGCTGCCGGGCGAAATACAGCCGGAATGCCTCATATGCAGCCTGATTCGCCGCAAAGGACGCAGCTTCCCCAGCAGCCACCGCATCGGCAGTATCGGCCATATCAGCCATATCAGCCATCGAAGTGTCGACGAACCCGGCCACCCCATGGTGGGCGGCATAATCCGCGAGTACCCGTTCCTCACCCCAGCCCAAGTCGGACAGCTCATCGTAATGCCAGAATCCATACGGGTCGTCATGGTCGAACAATCGATCGATCACCGCTTCCGGCACCTGTCCGGTCAGCGGCACGCGCGGCTCCCAGTCAACCAATACGTCGCAGAAGTCGAAAATCACATCGCCAAACGCAGCCATAGCCATCACCTTAGCCTGACACAGCCCAAAGCGGCATCCATCGCCCATATCAAGCATCGGAATCACAACAACCGTCGCCCAGATTTGTAGCTAGCAGCCACCCTATCCGGCGGCGACGCGGACATATGATAGGGCATATGAATCCTCGCATTGCCGCATGCCGATTCGGCGTGATCATGCTTACGATATTCTGGTGGACGTGCCTGGCCGCAACCCTTCTGCTCGGCGCATCACTGTTCACGATACTCGCCGCAGGCTGGCCGGCGCCCTGGGCCGACGCATGGCCCACGTGGGCAGCCTCGGTGGCCGTGACGGTCATCATCGAATCTCTGGTGTTCTGGATCGGCATCATCACCGTGTACGTCACATCCGTGCAGTTGGGGCTCAAAATCCGTGTGATCGGCATCCTCTGCGGATGGGTTCCCGTGGCGAATCTCATCGCGCTGCATCTGATCATCCGCACGGTCGACGACGAAGTGCGGTTCGAATCCGCCAAGGACCGACTCGACCGTTCACGCGCCGCCCAGCGCATCTGCGCCACGCGATACCCCGTACTGCTGGTGCACGGCGTATTCTTCCGCGACACCAAAGTGCTGAATTATTGGGGACGCGTGCCCGCAGAACTGCAGCGTAACGGAGCCGTCATCTATTACGGAGAGCACCAGTCGGCCGCTTCGGTGCCGGATTCGGCACATGAGCTGACCGAACGCATCCGCAGCATCGTCGAGACCACCGGATGCGGCAAGGTGAACGTCATCGCCCATTCCAAGGGCGGATTGGACATGCGTTACGCCATCGCCCGGTGCGGTGCCGCGCCATACGTGGCATCGCTGACCACCATCAACACCCCGCACCGCGGATGCGGGTTCGCGGATTACCTGTTGGAGAAGATTCCTCTCGCCGCCCAGAAACAGGTCGAGTCGGCCTACAACGCCGCGGCAGCCCGGCTCGGCGATTCCCAGCCGGATTTCATGGCCGCGGTGCATGATCTCACCCAGGCCGGCTGCGCCAGACTCAATGCCGAAATCGGCGATTGGAACGAACTCAACTGCGCTGCGAACCGTGCTGTGGGCGTTGCTGTGGGAGGCATGGCAACCGGCACAGCCAACGGCACATCGAATGGCACATCAGGCAACACTGCTGGGGTCGCCGCCGCTGACCCATTCGCGGGCATCGTATGCCAGAGCGTCGGCTCCAAACTGGCCCACGCCACCACCGGCAAGTTCCCGCTGAACTTCACCTATCCACTGGTCAAGTGGTTCGACGGCCCGAATGACGGTCTGGTGGCCCAGCCCTCATTCCCATGGGGCGAACGGTTCACATGGCTGGAGCCGAATGGCACGCGCGGCATCTCGCACGCCGACATGATCGACCTCGACAGGGAGAACATCCCCGGGTTCGATGTGCGCGAATTCTATGTACAGATCGTGGCAGGGCTCAAGCAGCGCGGCCTGTAAAAACCGGAAAACAAAAAAATCCCGCCAAACTGGCGGGATGCATCGGGTGGGCGATGTAGGAATCGAACCTACGACCCCTTCGGTGTGAACGAAGTGCGCTAGCCGCTGCGCCAATCGCCCGATTGGCATAAGAAAACCGGCAGCCGTCTGCCGGTCTCATGCGAGTGGGCGATACAAGATTCGAACTTGTGACCCCTTCCGTGTCAGGGAAGTGCGCTACCTCTGCGCCAACCGCCCGGGTCAGTTCATCAGGCTGAACCAGCCTTCAGAGAGCGGACAACGGGACTCGAACCCGCGGTCTCAACCTTGGCAAGGTTGCGCTTTACCAACTAAGCTATGTCCGCAATGCTGCTGTATGAAGCAACAGGTGAATAAGATACGCCATTTATCGGAAAAATGCACATTCCCGCGTGTCTCCGCATGATTCCGCGCTTTTCGCCGTTGCTCACATATGGCATCAGTCCACTTCTGTGCCTCCCGCACACCACGCTCGCACACGCATCCCGCACATGCCCTTCCCGCGCCTTCGCCCAGCGCGAAGGGATTGTCAGGCACGCGGGCGCACAATGGGGCATGGCAATAACAAGTATCGAAACTGCATGGCTCCGACCACCCAGCCGCGAGCATCCATGCAGCCCTACAGCCAAGGAGTAACATCATGACCAAGCTTCTGTTCGTGGTCGGCAGCCTGCACAAGAACGGCTTCAACCACCAGCTCGCCGATGAGGCCAAGACCCTGATCGGCGACCGCGCCGAAGTCGAGTTCCTCGATTACACCGACGTCCCGTTCTTCGACCAGGATGTCGAGTTCCCGAACCCGCCGGCCGCCGTCAACGCCGCCCGCAAGGCCGTCGTCGAAGCCGATGGCGTGTGGATCTTCTCCCCCGAGTACAACTACAGCTACCCGGGTGTGCTGAAGAACCTGCTCGACTGGCTGTCCCGCCCGCTGGAGCCGTTCCCGGCGGAATCCGCTTCCGTGCTGGCCGGCAAGAAGGTCGCCATCTCCTCTGTGGCAGGCCAGTCCGCCGGCGCCGGCACCCGCGCCAAGCTCAACGAGGTACTGGGCTTCAACAAGGCCGAGCTGCTGCCTGTGGACGAGCAGGCCGGATTCGCCCTGGCTCCCGAGGCCTGGGGCACCGGCAAGCTGGGTCTGACCGACGAGGACAAGGCCAAGCTCGCCGCCGAGGCCGACGCCTTCCTGAAGTTCGTCGAAGAGTAAGCCGATCGGCGCATTCAGCAATGCGTCTTTCTTCCTTTTTGGATGCCCGTGCCGAATCATTCACGCATTCGGTACGGGCATCTGTCTTCAATGAGGTACATTAAGCCGCAACACCGTGAATCCACTACATTGAAGGCAGATGCCCCCTCTCAGCACAAACAACCTCTAAGTCAATGGCAGCATTCGGCGAGCGGACGGATAATGATGCCCATGAATGAACACGCACGACACCCGATAGTGCGAGCCACGGTCGAAATACCCATCGGCCGCATGATGATGACCACGGACGGCGAAGCACTCACCGAGCTTTGTCTCGAAGATTGGTGGTGGGCCCCTTCCGAAGCGTTCCAAGGACTCGATGCCGACGATACCGACAATGCCGACGACGCCGACGCCGGTAATGCCGACACCAGCGACGCCGATACCGACGCCGCTGAAGTGTTCCGCCAAACTCGGGCATGGCTCGAAGCCTACTTCGCCGGCGAGCGCCCGGAGCTCGACGCCGCACCCCCACTCAACCCGCATGGCACGCCATTCCAGCGTGAAGTATGGGATCTGGTGGCGGAAATCCCCTACGGGCAAACCGTGAGCTATGGCGAGCTCGCCGCGGAGCTTGCAGAGCGGAGAGGCGGCGGCCGGATGGCCGCGCAGGCCGTGGGCGGTGCAGTGAAACGCAATCCCATCACCATCATCGTGCCATGCCACCGTGTGGTGGGCGCCGGACGGCACTTCGGCGGCTATGGCGGCAGACTCGACGTCAAGGCGGAACTGCTCGAGCACGAAGGCGTGGATCTCGGCCGATTCGATCTGCACACCGTCGGATAATCACCCATAACCAACGCCTATAGGCAAAGGCGTGTGTACCACCCTTCCGTCCTGTATTGTGGCACGCAACGGTTCACGTTTGGGGGAATGTCAACCGTTGCATAACACAGGGGGAAATAGAGAAGGGGAAAACATGGGATCACGCATCTCATCGACACGCAGGTTGGCCGCGCTGGCACTCGCAGGCGCTTTGGCGCTTTCGGGTTGCGGCGCGGCCGGCAGCGCAGGAGGCAACGGAACGGCGAGCAGCAGCGGCACGCCGCACTCGGGCGGCATATTGCGCATCGCCGAGCCGACCGAGATTCTCAACTGCATCGACCCATCCCAGGCGGCTTGGACGCCCACCCGTTCACTGGTACGCCAATTCGCCGAGTCGTTGACCGATCAGGATCCCGAGACCGGCGAAATCAAGCCGTGGCTCGCATCCGACTGGACCGTGGGTGACGACGGCAAGACCTACACGTTCAATCTCAAGCATGGCATCACGTTCTCCAATGGCGAGCCGTTCAACGCCGATGCGGTGGTCGCGAACTTCAACGCGTTCCTCGATGAGGCGAACAGCGGCATAGGCCCCATCACCTACATCACCGGCCTAGAATCAGTCACCAAGGTGGATGATGACACGGTGACGTTCACCTTCAGCCAGCCCAACGCCGCCTTCCTGCAAGCCACATCCACCACCACGCTCGGTCTGCTGGCTCCAGAATCGCTCAAGCAGACCCCTCAGGAACGCTGCCACGGCAAGAACCTGTATGGCACCGGACCGTTCACGCTCACCCAATGGGATATCAGCAGCAAGACCACCCTGGCCCGCCGCAAGGGATACAACTCGCCTTCGCCGTTCGAGACGCGCAGTAAGGGCGACGCCTATCTGGAGGGCATCGAGGTCTCATACATCCCCGAGCAGTCCGTGCGCACCGGCAGCCTTGCCGGCGGACAGATCGACGCCATCTGGCAGGCGGCGGAAGGGGAGATCTACGAAAACGAGGCCGCACAGATCAAGGCCGCCGGAGGCACTATCCAATCTCGAGCAATCCCCGGCACCTCGTACGACATCTATCCGAATGTGCGAGACGAAAGCCGTCCATTGTCCGACAAGGACGTCCGCGAAGCCGTTTCCCTGGCACTCGACCGCGCCGCCTATGCACACACGGTGTACCGTCAGGATTATCCGGTGGTCAAAGGCATCCTGGGGTCGTCCACCCCGATGTTCCAGGCCACGCCCGATGCAATCAAGTATGACGTGGACAAGGCGAACGACCTGCTTGACAAGGCGGGCTGGAAGCTGGGCGAGGACGGCTACCGTTACAAGGACGGCAGGAAACTGACGCTTGTCATGCTGGACTTCGTCAAAAACCCCGGACAGGATCTTCTGGTCGATCAGCTGCGTCAGGTGGGAGCCGACCTGCAGATCGAGATCAGCACATGGTCGGATTCGGTGAACAAGGAAAAGACCGGCGAATACGACCTGTCAATGCTCTGGAGCTATACGCGCAGCGACCCGTCCGCAATCGACAACCTGCTCAACGTGAAGGACGGGACCGGCAACAAATACGCTCGCTGGAACATCGCGAACGCCGAGCAGCGCGCCAAACTGGATGCACTGTTCAGCGCGGGCATCAGGGAACTTGACTCCGCCAAGCGCGAGAGCATCTACAAGGAACTCCAGCAGTATCTTGCTGACGAATACCTCCAGATCCCCATCTATGAACGCGTGGGCGATCTGGCGCTCGGCGCGAACGTGCACGATGTGCGCTTCACTGCGGAATCATTCATCTCGCTCTATGGCACTTGGATTGATTGACCGCCCCGCCGCACAGGTCGTAATCCATCATTCCCGGCTGAAGTGATGAACAACGGCGCCCATGTGTTCGCCGTGGGAGCACCGTCGGGAAGCCGTCCGCCACAGTCTCGTACAATCTTGCCAAGAGCCGGGCCTTCCGAGCCCGGCTGTACGCAGGGAGGGACGCGGCTATGGCGAACATCATTGACTATGCACGCGATGAAAAGCGTCCGTTCGACGAGCTGCCGTTCAATGAGGTGGACGCGCTCATCCTGGCCACGCTGGTCTATGAGGACGTGGCCAACATCGGCCCCGCCCTGATGCTGGACGAAAACCAGCCGCACGCCTCAGGCAGTTCGTTCGCCGGCCGACTGCGGGCATTCGAGCCTGAGCATCCGCTGATTTGGTTCCGCAATCTTTGGCACCCACCGCTGGAATCGGTAAGCCTCGCGGAAGCGAACAAGGAACTGCATCATTCGCTATCATCCGGCGATGACGACAAGCCCCACGAACCGCAGGTGGTGGCGGTCATCGACCCCAGCCTGACGCATACGCTATTCCAGGTGTGCGCAGGCTCTCCGCGATTCCGCAACATTCGTCTGGGCGCTGTGGCCGAACACGTCAACCGCGGCGAACAGACGCAGTTCGCGGCCGCGACATTCCAATTGCCGGATGGCCCAAGCAGACGGCACCGCACACATAAAGGCACGCTGGTCATCTCCTTCCGAGGCACCGATGATTCATTCATCGGATGGAAGGAGGATTTCAACATGTCCTTCCAATACCCCGTGCCTGCGCAACGCGCGGCGAGCGCCTATCTGGACACGGTGGCCCGGCTCTGGCAGGGGCCCATCGTGCTGACCGGACACTCCAAGGGCGGCAATCTGGCGATCTATGCGGCGATGAACGCCACACAGAAGGTACAGCGCCGCATACGGCACATCTATTCCCTGGACGGCCCGGGGTTCCCCCGCGAGATTGTGAGCAGTCCCGCGTATCTCGCCGTGCAGCCAAAGGTGACGAAGATCGTGCCCAGCTCCTCTATTGTGGGCATGATCTTCGAGACTCCGGAACCATGCCGTGTGGTGTCTTCGGATTCGGACGGCATCATGCAGCATTCCGCGTATACCTGGCGGGTCGACGGCGACCGGTTCGTCACCGAGCCCGATATCAGCACCGGTTCGCAGTGGTTCAACGAGCAGCTCAATCAATGGGTGACCGACCTGACGCCCGAACAGCGCGAACGTGCCGTGGACGCCTTGTTCCGAGTCCTGCATGCCAATGGCGCCACACGGCTAGGGGACCTGATGAGCCACCTTCCTGCGTCCATCCCCTCCATGCTGGGCGCATATGTGGGACTCACTCCCGAGGACCGGCGGCATCTGACGGAAGCCGTGGCCATTCTGCTCAGAGCGTCCACCACGAAAGCCAAGGGGAAGGCGGCGACCTCCCGTACCGCCGACGAAAGTGGCACGGCCCCAGAATCCGTATCGGAGGCCCATGCCGACGGAGGAACGGCCGCTGACGAGCCGCCATCGGCGTCGTCCAGCAGCCAGTAACCGGTCAGGAACGGCAAACGCCAAAACCACTATCCGCTCGGCATCAAATCGCCAGTTCAAATTGGTTACTCTGTATAATAAACTCACCAATAAGATAGTACGAACAGGGTGATCAGCATGACCGGACCGGTTCCGCCGATCACGTACGCGAAAGAGGGGCATCATGCCACGTCCACGCCTGAGTTCCGAAGTGCTTCCCGCCCGCGACCGTCTTGAGAACGCGTTCTGGGAGCTGCTCGCCAATCGCGACTACCGCAAGATCACCGTCACCGACATCGTGCGCGAGGCCGGCGTGAACCGCAATTCCTTCTACTACCATTTCGCCAGCCTGCATGAGCTGGCCGATGCCGCCATCATGCATCAGGTGGAATCCATACCAATCAATCAGCGCCCCGACCCGGACGGCGATCCCACAGACCAATGGAGGGAACGCATCACCTGGATCCTCTCCCACCCCGAGCAGCGCCGTCGCCTCGACCGGCTGGCGCTGATCGCAGGCCCGCATAGTACAGTCGAGCTCGCCGAATCCCTGCGTGATTTCACCCGTCTGCAGATTGTCAACATGCTGCAGAAGGACCCCACCGACCTTGATCTGAAAACCGACCTCATGGTCGACTTCTCGGTGGGAGGGCTGCTGTCCGTGCTGCATCGCTGGCCTGAGCTCAGCGACACCATCGAGCTCAGGGACCTGCTCAAGGAAGATGTGGCAGTCCTGGCCATGGGCATCTATCTGGCTATGAGCCGCGAGGACATGCTCACATACTGGCGACGCATCTTTACATCCCACATGTGACTTGTCCGCTGTCTCCTCGATCAGCACGAGGAGACAGACGTGCTAACAGCCCCGCAGAACCCACCCACGGAATACCGCCACAGTACGCGCCGCACAACAAACAGGCCGCAGCCGGCATGGGCATGAGAGGTTTCTCACAAGGCGCAATCGTCGACAATGCTGGCGTTTCAACGTCCGACACGGAAAGATGGTGATTATGAGCGAACAGACCGCATTCCCGCATGGCACCCAAACGACCACACGTGTGGAGCATGACTGCATCGGCACATTGGAGGTCCCCAGCGATGTCTACTGGGGCATCCACACCCAGCGTGCCATCAGCAATTTCCCGGTTTCCGGCATCACGGATGGCCAGCACCCGGAGCTGATTCGCGCCTATGCCACCGTCAAGCGCGCATGCGCCATCGCGAACGAGGAGCTCGGCCTCATCGACCACGATAAGGCCGAAGCCATCCGTCAGGCATGCCATGAGATCGAACTCGGCAAACTGGCCGACCAGTTCCCTGTGGATGTGATGCAGGGCGGCGCCGGCACGTCCGCCAACATGAACATGAACGAGGTCATCGCCAACCGGGCGCTGGAGATCGCCGGCCACCAACGCGGCGATTACGCCTACGTCCACCCCAATGACGACGTCAACGAATCCCAATCCACCAACGACACCTATCCGGCGGCATGCAAGCTCGCGCTCATCGACGCGATAGGGCCGCTGGCCGAAGCCACGAAGAAACTGGCCAAGGCCTTCCATGATCTGGCGGACAAGCACATCAACGACGTGACCATCGGCCGTACGCAACTTCAGGATGCCGTGCCGATGACCTACGGCCAGGAATTCCATGCCTTCGCCACCCTGCTGAAGTCCGATCTGGCGGCCTTCGACCGCGTGGTGCCCCTGCTCGCACAGTTGAACCTCGGCGCCACCGCCATCGGCACTGGCATCTGCGCCGACCTGCGGTTCCGTCAATCCGCCACCACGCATCTGGCCAACATCACCGGCCTTCCCATCACCGCGGCGCCCGACCCGGTGGCCGCCATGACCGATATGGGCGCCTATGTGGCCACATCAGCCGCCGTGAAGAGCCTTGCCGTGCACCTGAAGAAAGCCGCCGACGACCTGCGACTGCTGAACTCCGGCCCCCGCTGCGGATTCAACGACCTCAACGTACCGGCCCGTCAGGCAGGCTCGTCAATCATGCCGGCCAAGGTGAACCCGGTGATTCCCGAATGCGTGAACCAGTGCTGCTTCTCCATCTTCGGCATGGATGTGACCGTGAACTGGGCCGTGGCCGAAGGTCAGCTGCAGCTCAACGCCTTCGACCCGCTGATGGTGCATGAGCTGCTCACCGGCATGAAGCTGCTCACCAACGCCATGACCATCTTCCGCACCAACTGCGTGGAGGGTATCGAAATCCACACGGAAATCGGCCGCGACTATGCGCAATCCTCGCCATCCATCGCCGCCGCGCTCAACCATTACATCGGATACGAGAAGGCCGCGGACATTGCGGCCGAAGCCGTACGCACCGGCCACACGGTCCGCGAAGTGGCCGGTGAGCGCACCGATCTGCCGGCGGAGCAGCTCGACGAGATCCTCGATCCGATCCGTCTGGCCCGAGGCTTGGGACAGACCTGCCGCGAGCATCAGCAATGACATGATTGTCGACACGGCGGTCGCGCCGGCGGTCGTGTCGACAATCATGCAGACGGCGTCACACCGCCGATCATCGGGTTTCCGGCGCGTTCACCTGAGCCGTTCCAGTAGCAAACCGCCCCATTATCAAGCCGCTCCATTACCGGACCACCGCATCTGGCCAACGCACCGGCAACTTCCAGCGCGTTTTCCGCAGTCTCCACAGCTTCCCCCAATAAGCCCGATACAGTGGCAGTATGACAAACAACGTGACTATGAGCGGCATTGAACAGTGGTTCCAGATGAATATGGGCCGACTGATCTGGCTGGTATTGATGACGGTGCTGGCGTTGATCGCCGACCGTATATTGAGCCGTCTCCTGAGGAAGGCCCTTGACAAATCCCAGATTCCCAGCGCATCGATCTTCATCAATCTCGCACGCGTGCTGATCTGGGTGGCCGCCATCGCCATGGTGCTGCAACCGGTGTTCGGCATCAATCCGACCACGCTGGTCACCGCTCTTGGCGTCGGCGGCGTCGCTCTCTCCCTTGGCCTGAAGGATACGATCGCCAATGTGATCGGCGGATTCGGACTGATGCTCGGCCGCGTCATCCAACCGGGCGACCTGGTCACCGTGCAAGGCGTGACCGGCACCGTGCATGACATCACATGGCGTCACACTACGGTGCGCACGCGTGGCGGCGACTTCATGATCATCCCCAATTCGGTATTGAATACGGCCGCTCTGACCAAGCTCAGCCCTGTGAGCGAAAGCATGATCACGCTGGAGTTCACCGCCAAGGCATCCTGCGACCCGGATGAGGTGAGCCGCGATATCCTTGCCCGCGTCACCGCCGCAACCGCCGACCTTGAGTTGGAAACACAACCGCCGCTCGTGAAGTTCACCGGATTCTCGCCATACGGCAGAACAGGTCAGGTACTGCTGTTCGCACGCCCGGGCGTGCTGTTGTCCACCATCCGCGACAAGGCTGCGCGCTCTATTGCAGAGGGAGCCCCTCACTATCTGGTGGAGGACGGTGGTTCATCCTACAACGCGCAGGAATGACAGCGTTCAGCAGACATCCGAAAACGATTGTGGGCGATGCCGAAGTTCGGCATCGCCCACAATCGTCATTACGGCATCACCGCGATCTCAGTCATTGCAATAGCATCCAGAAGGTCAGCGCCAGTGTCAGCAGCATATAGACGATGACGCCGGGGTTCGCGTAGGCAGTACGAATCTTGAGACCGGCCGGCAATTCCTCGGGCGCGGTATAGAACTCCCAACGGTTGCGCCAGCGCACCAGCAGCACGATTCCCGCGACGCACAAGGCGAGCATCGCCAAGTAATACAGAGACACAACAGCGAGGCCATTGAGCTGCCCGCCGGCTGCCATACGCGCCACTTCGCTTTCACTCAACGTACCGTTCAAGACCCTCGGATCAATCAGACGTATCACCGCAGGCCCGATTACTCCGCCGAGGAAATTGATGAACATGTGCATGACGATGACATACCACAGGCGTGAGGTGCGCGTGTAGACATATCCGAGGATCAGTCCCAGACCGAAGGCATAGAAGAATTGGTATATGTTCAGGTGGAACAGGGCGAATGCCAAGGCGGAGAACACGATGGCGGTTTTCTCACCGTATCGGCGCAGACGGGAGATGATCTCCTTGCGGAAGATCCACTCCTCGAATATCGGTGCGAGCACACCAGCGAACAACGCAACAGCCCATACATCGCCTCCAACCAGCAGTTGCTGGACACGGTCGCTGGCCTGCCCTTGGGAAGCGACCGCAGCCATCAGCTGTCCGATGAGATTGCCAAGCATCATCACTGGCACGCACATGATCAGCAGCTGAGCGAACTCGCCGCCCTTCAACGTGTATTGACGCGTCTTGACGGCGGGCACCAACGTGAAGATCAGCATGCTCAACGGTATGGCGATCAGATACATAGGGCCGGAAGAGGTCAGCAATGACATCCATGTCGGCTGATTGCCTCCGAAGAATTGATGCGCGGCTTCGCTCGCCAAAATATTGCCTCCGATCCACAACGCGATCATGACGGCAAGCGCGGCCCCGATCAGCGCGAACCGTCGATAGGCGACAAACCACCAATCTCGCGAAGGTTGCTGGGGTGTGGGCGTCAGCTGAGGCTGCTGTGCGCTCGATGATGCATCAGGCTGCGGCGCATCATTGGACGGCGACGGATTGGGCTGTGTCATATTGGACTGTGCCATATTGGGCTGTGACACATTGGGCTGCATCACAGGTTGCGATGGCTGAGCGTTGTCCTGCTGCCGCGGCGTTTCCGGAGCGGACGGCGTTGTCTCGTTCATGTGCATTCCCCCATCATCATTGGTCTGACAGCACCGATTGTGCATACCTGTCATGTTCCAGAATACGGTACCGATGCCAGATGCATACTCATCCCTCAGGGTGATTCCAGAGCGCGTCGAAACTGAAACAAACGGGGGGATCGCGCATAATCGCACAATCCCCCTGTGGGAACAATACGGACGTCAGAGGAACGCTCAGCAGGCCAGTGCCGCCACAGGGCGAGGCGTCACGATGACTTCGTCGCCGGGGGCCAGACCCGCAGGCAATTCGTTGGCGGGCAGCTGCACGGTGACCTTGAGCTGTTCGCCCTTGTTCCAGCGCTGGAATTCACCGGAAGTGATCACCGTATCCACACGCACCAGCGAACCGAGGAAGTGAATCACTTCGACACGGGCGTGCTCGCCGATGTTGGAATCATGCTGTCCGGGCAGGCTCAACGCAAGGTTCTCCGGACGCACCAACACGGCGACCGCATCTCCGGCGGCGGAACCTGCCAGCAGCGGCATGCGCTGGCCGAACACCACGGCCTCCTCGCCATTGGAGGCACCGGGCAGACGGTTCGTCAGGCCGATGAAGGTGGCCACGTATTCGGTGGCCGGACGCTGGTACAGGTCCTGCGGGGCGGCGATCTGCTCGATCTTGCCCTTGTTCATCACACCGATGCGGTCGGCGACGGCGAGCGCCTCCTCCTGGTCGTGGGTCACGAACACGGTGGTGGTGCCGGTGCTCAGCTGGATGCGGCGAATCTGGTCGCGAAGCTGCACACGGACCTTGGCGTCCAATGCGGAAAGCGGCTCGTCGAGCAGGAGCACGCGCGGCTTGACGGCCAATGCACGCGCCAAGGCCACACGCTGCTGCTGGCCACCGGACATCTGCTGGGTGTACTTCTTGGCCTGATCGGCAAGACCCACCAGGTCAAGCTGCTCCATGGCGATCTTGCGACGCTCTTCCTTGCTGACGCCACGCACTTCAAGACCGAATTCCACGTTCTCGAGGGCGGTCATGTGCGGGAAGAGGGAGTAGGCTTGGAACACCATGGCCATCTCACGCTTGTTGACCGGCACACCGGTCACATCCTGACCGCCGACCATGATGCGGCCGCCCTGGATGTCTTCGAGGCCAGCCAGCGAACGCAGTGCCGTGGACTTGCCGCAGCCGGAGCCGCCGAGCAGTACGACCATTTCGCCGGGCTTGATGTCCAGGTTGAAATCGTCGAGGGCACGCTTGGTGGAGCCCGGATAGATCTTGACGACATCCTGCATCTGGATGGAGCCACCGCCTCGCTTGGCGGAATCCTTGAGCAGGGCCTTGGCGGCCTTGGTCACATCCTTGCCGCGCACGCCTTCGAGGGTGGCGGTGGGATCGTTCTTGAACGCCTCCTCCTCGGCTGCCGGGGAGACCGGCGCGGAAGTGGCGGTTGTGCTGTCGAGAGTCATGATGGATTACTTACCTTCCCTTGTCTTGCGCATCGCATCGGAGATCAGGTCGAGCGCAACAAGCAGCACCACGCCGAACAGCAGAGCAAGCAGCGACATGGCGGTGGAGATCTGAGAATTGGACTGGCCGAGCTGGTACAGCGCGACCTGCAGGTTCATACGGCCGAGCAGCGAGGCGACGGTGTATTCGCCCAGCACCACGGCGATGGAGATGAACGATGCGGACAGAATCGATTGCCACAGGTTCGGGATGATCACGCGGAAGAACACCTTCGGCCAGGATGCGCCGAGCGAACGCGAAGACTCAACCAGCGTCTTGACGTCGATGGAGTTGAGTCCCACGGCGATGGCGCGGAAGGCGAACGGCATGACCAGAATCACGTAGGCGAAGCACAGCCAGATCGGGTTGGTGCTCAATACGTCGGCGGACAGCCAGCGATAAATCGGGCCCAGGCCCACCACGAGCACAATGGCCGGGATGGTCAGCGGCAGCGTCGCCACCCATTCAATCGCGCGTTCCAGAGCCTTGGAGCGAATATGCACTATGACCATGGTCGGCACCATCAGCAGCAGCATGATCACCACGGTGACCGCGCACAGGGCGAGCGAGGTGCCGATGCCTTGCCACAGAACCGTCAGATCGGCTCCAAGCGATTCGCCGTTGCCGGTGAAAATCGCAATCCACGGAGCGGCGGACCAGCGACCGGACAGCGGGTGGCGCAGCGTGAAGATCAGCATGGCGATCAGCGGTACGAACAGGAACGCCAGCGTGATGAACAGAATCACGAATTTGATGATGCTTTGCTTGCGGATGCGAGCTGCGCGCAGCTGCGGCGGCTTGGTACCGGTTTCGCCGGCCTTGACGGTCTTGGAGGCTACGGTAGCCACGGTAGCGGAGGTTTCATTCACTGCCAACGTCCGGCCCTCTTTTCCACAGCGTGGCTCAGCAGCATGACGACGGCCACGACGATGATCATTGCAAACGCCAGCACCTGAGCGAAGCCCTGCTGGTTCGGATCCATCTCATTGCGCATGGCACCCTGAATCATCAGCGGAACCAGAATCGAACGCTGGGAGAACAGAGCGGCTGCGGTGGCGTATGCGGAGAACGCGGACGCGAACAGCAGCAGGAACGCGGAGATGAAGCGAGGCGCCAGAATCGGCAGCGCTACACGCGTCCAGTACTGGAATGTGTTGCCGCCCAGGGATTCGCATGCCTCACGCCACTGCGGGCGGATCGAATCGACTGCCGGCAGGAAGATGATGATCATCAGCGGGATCTGGAAGTAGCAGTACACGGTCACGAGGCCGGGCAGCGAGCTCAGCCAGTTCGGATTCACGGTGAAACCGGTCAGGGTCTTGATGAGCATGGTGCCGATACCGTTGATGCCGATGGTGGCGATGAACGCGAAGGCGAGCATCACGCCACCGAACTGGGCGAGCACGGAGGAGATGGCGGAAACCAGGCGACGCATCAGACCGTTCGGCTTGGCACCGATGACCAGAGCGTATGAGGCGAGGCCACCGACCACGGCGCCGATCACCGAGGACGCGATGGACACGAGGATGGAGGTGACGAACGCGGACAGCGTGTTGGGCTCGAACAGCTTATTGAAGTTGGCGAGCGTGAAGCCACCGTCACGGGTCTGGAACGCACCGATTACCACGATCACGGTCGGCGCGAGCAGGAAGCACGCGGTGTAGGCGAAGAACGGCAGGGTGACGGCGAAAGTGCCGAGTTCCTGACGGTGGCGCGCCAGCGTGGAAGAGCTGGAGTTAGCGGACGGACCCGCCACCTTGGCGGCGGCAGGTCCGTTCTGTGCGATTGCAGCAGTCATAGGTGATTACCTTGAATTACCTTTGATTGGCTTGAGCGTGGGCGGTCAGGCTCAGTTGCCGATCGTCTTGTCCCAGTTGTTCTGGAGCCACTCGGTGATGCGGGTGGCGTCATCGTTGGTGTAGGAGACCGGCTTGCCCTCGATGGTGATGGCGTCCTTCAGGGTGTCCTGATCCACGGTGCCGTCTTCCTTCATGGAGGAGAGCAGGACTGGGTTGGCACCACCCTTGAACCACAGGTTCTGGGCTTCGGCGGAGTACAGGTATTCCTCCCACAGGCGGGCGGCGGCCGGGTGCGGGGCGTCCACGTTGATGGCCTGGTTGTAGTAGCTGACGACCTGGGCCTTCGGGAAGGTCTTGTACTCCCAGTTCACGCCCTTGGACTTCAGTTCCTTCTTGTAAGAGGCCTGGTTGTAGGTCCAGTCCATGACCACACCGGTCTGACCGGAGTCGATGGTGCCGTTGGTCACGTCAACGGTGGTCAGGTTGCCGGCGTCCTTGAGCTTCTTGAAGAAGTCGAGGCCGGGCTGCAGGTTGTTGATGTCGCCGCCAGCCAGCTGGTTGATCATCAGGTAGCCGTTGAAGGCGGCGCCAGCCTCGGCGGGCTTGCCGTTGAGGGCCACGGTGCCGGCGAACTTCGGGTCGAGCAGGTCCTCGAGCTTGGAGATGTCGCCGTACTTGTCCTTGTTCCAGCCGATGGACATGATGCCGGTGTAGTCGGCGTAGTAGGCGCCGTTGGCGTCCTTGTTCTCATCCGGGATCTTGTCCCAGGCCTGCACCTTGTACGGGGCGAAGGCATCGGTGGAGGTGGCGGCGATCTGCTGGCCGACATCGAAGACGTCCGGAGCGGCGTCGGTGCCCTTGTTGGTCTTGGCGGCGTCCAGCTCTTCCTTGGAGGAAGCGTTCGGGTTGAGCTCGGTGACCTTGATCTTCGGGTACTTCTTCTTGAAGGTATCGATGACCTCGCCGTAGTTGGACCAGTCGTGAGGCAGAGCGATGACGTTCAGGGCGCCTTCCTCTTCGGCGGCCTTGACGAGGTCGTCCATGGTGCCGAAGTCGGCGAGGGAGGTGGCCTTGGCGGACTTCTCGTTGACCTTCACGGACTTGCCGGTGGAAGCGGAGTCAGAGCTGTTGGAGGCGGTCGACGAGCCGCAGGCGGCCATCGAGAACGCCAGCACGGCGGCGATGGCGCCAGCCGCAATCTTACGCAGGTTCTTCATGATGTTCCTTTTTCTCAACGCACATCCAGATCCGGTCAGCGGGGCCGAACCCTGGGAGTCGGGGCATCGATTCGCGCTGTATTCGCGCGGCCCATAATTCCAAGGCAAGAAGGTATGAGGCTTATCTGTCCCGACACTGGCGTTCAAGTGAACAGTGTTCGCCGTTTGCGGTACGGATGCTGAATAAAAGGAAACTACAAGTGAATTAGTGACGCTCGACGATGATGCGTCAATATTGCTGGGTATTACAGCGACTCTCTCTACAACTCTCTCTGGTATCCGGCTCTCCTGCGTCAGAAACTCGTTGATTATGCTGTGCCTTCTTGTCGAAGCGTTGCCGCGAAGCAGACAACAGAGCTGCTTGCAGGCAACGCGCGACGACAGGCAAACCAACGGGCCGCGCGCATAGCGTGTCCGTCATTACAGGACGAGCTGGCACGTGAAGAGGGTCTGAGAGTCAGTCATTCGTCAACGGACTTCTGATCACTTCTGATCACAGGTCACTATCGAGGCAAAACCTCTAGCCAAGCGAGAAACAACCCCACCAATCATCCCTCAGCGAAGCAAAACCTCGGACCAACCGGGACTACACCCCACTCACAGCCCGCCAGCGAGGCAAAACCTTGGGCCAATCAAGAAATAACCCCGCCAATCATCCCCAAGCGAAGCAAAACCTCGGCCGCGTCAAGGAAACACCCCTCCTACCGCCCACCAGCGAGGCATATACTCGGCTCTACCTGTAATTCACCCCGCTCACAACCCGCCAGCGAAGCAAAACCTCGGACCAACCGAGAAACAACCCCACCAATCATCCCCAAGCGAAGCAAAACCTCGGATTGACCGATGACCCACCTCACTCACAGCCCGTCAGCGGAGCAAAACCTCGGACCAACCCATAATCCGCCCCGCTCACCGCCTCTCAGCGAAGCAAATCCACGACTCCACCAAGGAAACACCCCGCTCACAGCCTGCCAGCGAAGCAAAACCTCGGACCAATCACACATCCGCCCCGCTCATGGCTCGTCAGCGGGGCAGAACCTCGGACAGACAGAGAAAAAGCTCCGCCAGCCATCCCTCAGCGGAGCAAAACCTCGACCCAGCCGACATTCCACCTCACTCACAGCCCGCCAGCGAAGCAAAACCACGGACCGACAGAGAAAAAGCTCCGCCAGTCACCCCTCAGCGAAGCAAAACCTCGGCCGTGTAAAGGAAACACCCCGCTCACAGCCCACTCACAACCCGTCAGCGGGACAGAAATCCAACCCAGCCGAGGTTTTGCCCCGGCAAGGCTGTGTCCCAGGCTGTGTCCCCAGACAGGTTCGCCCGACGGACCGCCTCAGGCGCCACGGCTCGTGCGCATCATGCAATGGCAAGTAAACCGGATACGAGCCGCCACCACGACAAAGGCCCCACACAGTGTCTCGGCGGGGTGGGACTTAGCGGATCGCCGGAGAATTGCCTACGGATGCCGCAACAAGCCTCGGCGGGACTTAGCGACTCCCCGAGAATCACCGACGGATGCCGCGGCGGATCCAGACAGACTGTCGCGGACTGCCGCTTCACCCCCTGCGCGAGAGCTGCACAGCGGTGCCGGAAGCGGTGACCATCAACATGGAGCCGTCAGTGCCAAGCACCTCGTAATCGACATCCACGCCGACTACCGCATGCGCACCCAACGCCTCAGCACGCTGCTGCATCTCCGCAATCGCCTCGTTGCGGGCGTTGGTCAGCTCCTCCTCATAACCCTGACTACGTCCACCGAACATGTTGCGGAATCCCGCCCCGATGTCCTTGAACATGTTCACGCCGGCGACCACCTCGCCGAACACAATGCCCTGGTAATTGGTGATGACATATCCGTCCACGGACGGCGTGGTAGTGACCAGAATCATGATCGGTTTCCTTTGATTTGACATTCGGTTTAACGTGACCATCCCATCAGCAGTCCATCAGCAGTCCAACCGCGCAGACGATCAGACAATCCGACGATCAGACAGCGACGAGACAGGCCACTGGAGCAAGGACTACCGCAGCACGCCTTCGATGAGGCGGGTGATGAGCTCGGTGTAGTCCACACCGGTGGCCTCCCAAGCCTTGGGATACATGGAAATCGGCGTGAAACCGGGCATCGTGTTGATCTCGTTGACCATCACCGTGCCGTCCGGCGTCACGAACGTGTCCACACGGCTCAGACCGGCACCGTCCACGGCCTTGAAGGCGCGGCGGGCCACATCGCGCACGTCCTCAAGCACGCTGACCGGCAGGTTGGCGGGCACCTCGACATGGCTTGCGGAGGCATCCATGTACTTGGAGTCGAAATCGTAGAACTGGTCATCGTCCTGATGATCGAGCACGATCTCGCCCGGCCAGCTGGCCTCCGGCTCCTCGCCTGCCTTCGGGCACAGCACCGCACATTCGACCTCGCGACCGTCGATTCCCTGTTCGATCAGCACCTTCCAGTCATGCTCACCGGCCGTGGCGACGGCTGCGGCCAAGAGGTCCTGCTGCGTCTCGAAGTCCTCCGCCTGCTCGACCTTGGTCACACCGAAGCTGGAGCCAGCTCGGGAGGGCTTGACGAACAGCGGGTACGCGAGATTCGCGGCCTCGACTTGGGCGAGTACATCCGCCGCAGTGAAATTGCGCGCATCCACCATGATGCCAGGCGCGGTGGGGATGCCGGCGGCGTTGAGCACGATCTTGGTGTAGTGCTTATCCATGCATGCCGCCGAAGCGAACACGCCGCAGCCCACATACGGCACACCCATCATCTCCAGCAGGCCTTGCACCGTGCCGTCTTCGCCATAGGGACCGTGCAGCACCGGCAATACCGCGTCCACATGGCCGAGCGAGGTCAGCACGTGATGCGCCTCAGGATCATTCAGACTGACGAAACCGGTGCCGAAGCCGGCGTCGCCACTGTGCGCACCACTCAGATGCTCCGGTTCGCCTGCGAAGAAACCATCCTTGCCACGAGACGGGTCAATCAGCACCGGGCGGGATTCCGGCGTGACCTTCACGGTCGGCAGCTCACCGCCGTCAAGCGCCCAACCGCGTGGATCCTCACCGTTGACAATCCATGTGCCGTCCTTGGTGATGCCGACCGGAATCGGTTCAAAACGTTCGGTATCCAATGCATTGAGCACTCCGGCCGTGGAAATGCATGAAATCGAATGCTCGTCTGCACGTCCGCCGTAGAGAACCACAATACGCTTCTTGGCCATAACCATCCTTTGCAATACCGCCGTGGCTTTCAGCATGCGCAACCGCCCCAGCAGTCGAATCAAACCTGTGGATGCCATGCAGCCGGAACCCGACCGCCGCCGAAGCCTTGCCGACGGCAACCGGAATCCGCCCTAACGGCATCAACCTATAGGTAGCCTACTCGGCCGTGACCTCACTGCCAAACAATCCGGCCAGCATTTCAGCGCAGGAAATGCCCTCGTTGAGCACGCGGCTCATCTGATACGCCAACGGGGTCGGCACACCCAGCTGCTTGCCCAACGCCACCACGGCATCGGTGGTAGGTACGCCTTCGGCCACACCATTGCTCACCCTAGTGGCCTCCTCCACGCTCAGGCCTTTGCCGAGGTTCGAGCCGAACGTGTAATTGCGGGAAAGGGGCGAACCACAGGTGGCAATCAGATCGCCCACACCGGCGAGACCGGCGAAAGTCTTCGGATCGGCGCCTGCGGCCGCGCCCAACGCGGTCAGCTCGGCAAGGCCACGGGTCTCGATCATGGCGGCCGTGTTCTCGCCGTATCCGGCACCGCGCGCCATACCCACGGCGAGCGCAGTCACATTCTTCAGGCTGCCGCACATCTCCAGACCGATCACATCAGTGGTGACGAATGGCTTGAAATAATCCGTGGTGCAGGCTTCAGCGACCTTGCGCGCATTCTCGATATCCGCGCAACCCACCACGGTGGCGGCAGGGTTGCGCAATGCGATCTCCTTGGACAGGTTCGGGCCGGAAATGGCGGCGAACCGTTCTGCAGGCAGATCGAGCGTCTCACGCACCACTTCATCCATACGCTTGTTGGTATTGCGCTCGATGCCCTTCATCAGGCTGACCACAATGGCGTCCTCGGGAATCAGATTCTTGAACTCGGCGAGCGCCACACGCGCGAACTGCGCGGCGATGGCCACCACCACGATGTCGGCGTCCTTCACGGCCTCGGCACGATCGCCGGTCGCGGTCATGTTGTCCGGCAGCTGTTCCACGACAGGCAGACGAACCGCGTTGCGGTGGTGGTCGCGGATGCCCTCCACAATCTCCGGTTCGATCGCCCACATGGTCACGGCGTTGCCGGCATCCGCCAGAACCTGGCCGAAGGTGGTACCCCATGCTCCTGCACCAAGTACCGTTACTTTCTTACCCATGATGTTTTACTCCTTCGTCTGTCGCATGGGGTTCTATAATTCCTACCCTCACTCGGCTATCGCCTCGCTCAGGCGTCGCTTACTGCGCCGGGAAAGGGCCGCCTGCTTCAGGCCATGGCTTGCGGGACATACTCCGATAGTCCCAGTAGCCTTCAGCAGGAAACTGTTCGCCACGAATCTCAGCCAGTACGGTATTCATGCGCTTGAGCACGCGCCACATCAGTTCGTTCACCAATTCGGCTGGCGGCTCTTCGCCCCATGAGTCCATATCCGCGAGCAGATCGGCATAGTCAAGCGCATGGTCATAGCACATGACCACATTCTTGCGCGGCCACGGCCACCAGTGGTTGATGGATGCCGCACCCCACGTCACTGCGGGATACAACGGGACCTGACGCCCGAGCCTGCGCGAGGATTCCAAAGCGATATACCCCACGCCTTCCTTGATGCTCATCACCCATTTCTTCGGGTCACGGGTCACCGTGCCCTCCGGCCAGACCGTCAACGGACGACCGGATGTAAGAATCTCAATGGAGGTTTCCTCAATCTGCTTGGCCTTGCCGGAATGTCGTTGCACCGGCTGCATGCCAACCAATTGGAACCATCTGCCAATCAACGGCCACTTCGCCATCTCCGCCTTGGCCATGTATCGCGGGCGACGACCCATGTGGAACAGACTCGCCATCGGCACAAACACGTCGAACATGGTTATATGGCTGGCTGCGGTGATGAACGGCCCATCTTCGGGCACCTGCTCCAGACCCCATGCGCGCGTCTTGCAGCTGGCGCGGAACACCACATCCACTCCGGTGAGCAGACGCTTGGTGGCCTTGGGATTCTGCGCGTTGATTTCGTCGAGTTTGGCCTTGCGCCCCGGACCGGTGGGGTAATCGTGCATAGGGTCTACAAGTTTATGCCGCTGGCCGAGTGTCGCGACCTGCGCGTCACTGAGCGGGCTCACGGCCGAACGCGGTGACGGTTTTCCTTTGGATGCCATGACCACTATTGTTGCACGGTCCCCTGCCGAATCGGCGCACATCGTTAATCGTTGCGCGGACAATCCGTTCAGCCGTCTGCACACCCCTGTTTCCGGCTCACGCGGGAATTACTTGCGCTCACCAACCGTCAGCGCAACGATTTCCCGAGACAAACGGCTCGGGCGGGAATTACTTGCACTGACTGTTGCCCAGCACAAAGATTTCCCACCCAAGCAGTTTGTTTCATACAGAGTGACGCTTATACAACCCGCAATCTGCAACGGCGCCCACAGCCGCCACGCGCAGCACGGCCGCAACCGCCCCAAATCAGAGCGCGGCGATGGCGTCGATCTCCACAAGCGCGCCCTTGGGGATATCGTTGCCGCCAAAGGCCACGCGGGCGGGCTTCACGGAACCGATGAACACCTCAGCATAGCGGGCATCCACCTCCTTGAAGTCCTCGACGTTCTTCAGGTAGATGGTGGCGCGCACGACATGCTCGATGCCGGTACCTGCGGTGTCCAGAATGCACTTGATGTTCTTCAATGCCTGTGCTGCCTGCTCACCGGCGGTTTCACCGGCCAGTTCGCCGGTGGCCGGGTCGATGCCCAGCTGGCCGGAGACGAACACGAACCCATTGGCCTTCACCGCCTGGCTGTACGCGCCCAGCGCCGCCGGCGCTTCAGAAGTAGCGACCGCTTCCATCTTCTCGCTCATCATCATTGTCCTTCCATGATGTGATGCGCACGCCATCGTGTCACGAAAAGTGCCGACCACACGCATCAATATGCCTTCACCGGCTTGTTGCCGATTACGTCGCAGTCTAGCGGCTTGCGGTATCCGGGCGATTGCAATGCCCGCCATACGGCCATTCTGGTGGGCCCAAAGGGGATCGAACCCTCGACCTTCTGTTCCGGAGACAGACGCTCTATCCACTGAGCTACGGACCCAAACAATTTCTCCACTGTACACCATCCCCGGCACGAACACGGCACATGACTGGCATCGGCAGTTCGTCGCCCCCGAAGTACGCCCTACAATGGGGTTATGTCGGAACTTACAGATGACTTCGAATACGAGCGCCGCTTTTTCTGCCGCGAATTCCCCGCGGAATACGATGACGGCGATGCGCCGACCCTCATCATCCAGAGCTATTACGTGCACGCCGACAATTACGCGCTACGTATCCGTTTGACTTCGCACACATTGCGTGTGCCGATGACCGCGGACGTCAATCCGATGGATGTGCTGGACCAGCATCGCGAGCGCTTCACCGAAGCCTATGTCACGGTCAAGGGCCCCTCCGTGGGAGGCACACGGTACGAAGTGGAACGGGAGATCGATACGCGCATCGCCGCGGAACTGGTCAAGCGAGGCGGAGCCATCATCATCAAAAACCGTTATTCCGCGTGGATCGCGGAAGACGGCTGGAGCATCGATGTATTCGGTGGCGGCAATGCGCCGCTGATCGTCGCCGAGGCAGAACGATCAAGTCCGGTGACGAACCTCACCATACCTAAGTTCTGCATCACCGAAATCACCGATCAGGCCAGGTTCAACAATGACGGGCTGGCCGCGCGCCCGTTCGGCGAATGGGCCGGCGATTTCGAGGCCGAACTCGCCACAAGCGGCCCGCATTTCCAGCAGTACTTCGGAACGAACAGAATGGCGTAATCCGCTCCGCCACGACCAGAGTCAGCACTCGCCCCGACCAGAGTCAGCACCTCTCAGTACAGCTCAGTACCGCTTCAGTACCTCTCAGTACATCAGCGTGGCGAGGCGACGGCGTGCGCGGGCCAGACGCGGATCAGTAGGTTCCGGAATGGCGAAATACTCCAGCAGACGCTTGCGCACCGGCTCGATGTCCGCCTTGTGGCCGGCGGCCAGATAGTCCAGCAGCCGATCAAACGCATCCTGAATCTGCCCGCCGATCATATCGATATCAGCCACGGCCAATTGCGCATCCACGTCATCGGGAGCGGCGGCTGCGGCGGCACGGACCTCCCGCACATTCGCCTGACCGGAGCGGGCCAGCAGCAGCGCCTTGGCGCGTTCGCGGGCGGCGAGCGCATCGCCCGGGTTCATCTCCAGCACATGCTCGTATTCGGCTGCGGCACCGGCGTAATCACCCTCCTCTGCAAGGCGGTGCGCCTCGGCATGCTCGGGCGGCACCTGCTGTGCCGCGTCGGCACCGGATGCCGCAGCGCTCTTGGCCGCATCGGAATCGGGGTCCCCGGAATACGGGGCGGTGCCGCTGACCCCAGCCTGGGCGGCGGCCTGGATGATCTTCGGGATGACCTCATCGCACAGCTGCTTGAGCTCATCATCGCCGGGCAGCCCCTGCAGCAATGGCATCGGACGGCCGCCGATCAGCGCGAACAGCGCGGGTGCCCCCTGCACCTGAAGTGCCTGGGCGATTGAGGCGTTGGTGGAGATGTCGATACGGGACAGCTGGATCTTGCCGTTCAACGCGTTGACGGCATCACCCAGCGCACGCGCCATCGGGAAGAGGCGGTCATCGGTCGGAATCCACAGCAGCAGCAGAATCGGGAATGTGGCAGAGGTCTGTACCATCGCCTGGAACGTATTCTCCGTGGTGTCTATCACATAAGCGCCTGCAGCCGGAGCTCCCCCGGCCTGACCAGGCTCAGCCTTGACCTGGTGCTTCAGCGCCTCCAAATCGACCGCGCCCGCCAGAGATACTCCCGGATTGAACTGCTGATCAGCCATACCATGCCTCCACATGTAATCGCGCATGGCCACACATGCCTGCGCATAACAAAACGATGCTGGAACCGATTGTAGTTCCAGCATCGAAAGAACCGCGCTTCATTGCCCTTGCTCAGCGATAGGCGGACACGACGAACGCGTCACAGCGCCTCCACCTTGACCGGCTGCCGATCGGCACCGACCGCGGTGATCTGAGCACCGTCGCCGGACTGCGGAACGTACAGCGCCACCACGTTCACATAGGTGACCTTCATGATGCTGGTGTAATGGTCGGAATTGTAGAGGATTCTCTCATCGTCGGACGCGGGCTGGGATTCTCGGCCGTCGCCTGCCTGGCGGGTCCATGTCGAATCGATGCGTCCGACCACCAGATCGCCGCCGTCGGCGGTGCGCATCACCCACATCTGGTCCGGCACTGCGGTGAACGTCTGCTGCTGCGTACCGTTGTTTCGTGCGATGCCTTCCTGAACCGTGCTGGTCAATGATGCGATACGCTGGCGGAGCATATCGTCGGTGAACGTCGAGGCGTACTGGCTGCTGGAGCCGTTCTGCAGCACGTCGGCATACTGGGTGAGCGCATCGGTCGGCGTGGCCACCAGACCGGTGTCCTTGGCGGTGCCCATCTGCGAACCGTGCGTGGGAATCTCGAACTTCGGCATGCTCACGCCATCGAACAGACGCGCCATGGCAACCAGCTTGTAGTTCTCACGCGCGCTGTTCTGGTTGAGCACCAGCAGACGCTGTGACTGCTGGTCTTCGGTGGTCGTGGTGATGGTGAACACCGAACGCGGCCAGCCGTCATCGGTGGGAATCACGACCTGCGACACATCCTTGGGGATGGTCGCATATTTGTTCATGCTGCCGCTCTTCTGTGCGATGGTCACCTGACTGGCACGGATCTCCAGTTGCGGGCCAGCCATCACCGCCTTGTAGCCATCTGCGGACTTCGCCGCGTCGGCCTCATCCAATGTCTCAAGAATCTTGGTCCGGATCTTCTTCTCCTGCGCCTCGGTCAGGTCAGGCGAAGGTTGCGAGGCGGCAGGCGCTTCAGCGGTCGGCAGCTGCCCTTCGCATGCGGCCAATGGCAGCACCAGAGCCAATGCAGCGGCGGCCGTCGCGCCAAGTTTTACCCAGCCATGTCTCATCAAGCCATGCATCCGTTTGCTCATCACTTCCCCTCCTCCTGCTGATCGACGTGTGTATCGGTGCTGTCAGCGTCCGCATCATCCCCGGTGTTCGTATCTGCGGCCTGCCCATCCTGCACTTCCCGGGCCAAACGGGAGAAGTACGCCTGCAGTTCGTCAGGGGTGATTACTGAAGTCGCCTGATCATCGAACGAACCGGCGCGCCCGCTATGTCCATAACTATGACCAGCGCTGTGCGCACCGTCCGCACCGCCAAGCTGAGTTCCGGTTTCGGCACCGGACTCCGCAGCCTCGAACACATCATGCTCTGGCTGCGCTGATTGCTCTGATTGTTCGGACTGCTGGGCCTGCTGGTCCGCGACCATATTGCGCGCCGCGGGATCCACGATCACCGGGGTCTCGATCTGCTCGGATTCCAATTCCGGCTCGTTCTTCGCGCCACGGCGATGTGCGGCATGGCGGCGACGCTTGCGCGCAGGCACGGACTCCGGCAGCTTGGTGCCGACCAGCCCCTGCTCAACCCGCTCGGCAAACGACAAATCGGTATGGATGACGGCCTTGCCTTCCACCATACGTTTGCGACGCTTATGCGGAGGCATGGCGAACACGGAGGCGCAGAGGACGGCGACCACTGCCAGCAGGCCGCCGGACAGATAGAACGGCATCGCGAAATCAGGCACCTGCGAGCGCACCCAGCGCATCGAAATCTCGGCGCTTGACGCATCCTTGCCCAAATCGACGATAGCCACGGTGGAATCGGCGGTCTTGGTGCTGGTCAATGTCACTTCGCCCTTGCCGCACTTGACCTGCGACCACATGTCCGAATCCTTGAATGCCACGGCGTTGTCATCGCTGGCCTCGGAGGCGGCCCCCGTGGCCTTGCCTTGCTGCGTGGCGAGCGAAGTCCACGACGCCAATCCGGTGATGCGCTGATACGACGACTCGGACGCCACCCAGCCGGCTACATCCTTGGACGTGCCAAGCGCCACGCACACCTGCATCGACGACGAGCTCGGCTTCACGTTCAGCGTGGCGTTCCGATCCAGCAGCGGCAATACGCCGGGATCGGTGACGACATATTGGGTGCCGCTGATTGTCGCACTGGCGTTGATGATGCTGGACGGCTTCCACATCGTGGCATTCAGAATTCCCAATGCCACGGATGCCACGGCCAGCAAGCCGAAAATAGGCGTCACGATGCCGCGCATGATCATGGCATGACGGGTCGGACGCGCGGCACGCTTCGGCTCGCCGTCCTTGTTCTCCCCCGGATTTCCCGCCTCGGATCCCTGCCCCTCAACGCGGTTCTCCAATGGATCGATGACATCCTGACTTGGATTCATGGTCTGTTCTTGAGCACTCATAACGACACTATTCTACAATCCGAACCTGTCCATTGCCTAGGAACTCGTCTGAACCGTTGCCGGCGAACGAAAAAATCAGGGTTTGACGGTACTCTGGTGAGCCATGCGTAAGTCTCAATTCCGCCCGCTGTCCAAAGCCGCAGCGCTGGCATGCTCACTGGTCATGTGCGCTTCGCTGGCCGCATGTTCAGGCTCCTCCAGCTCTTCCGATTCTTCCGATTCCAAGAATTCCAACGATTCCTCGGCATCCTCGTCCGCGAGGCAGATCGCCGGCGTGACCGCCACCGGCAAACTCGGCGAGAAGCCGACGATTTCCTTCAACACTCCGATGACCGTCTCCGACGGCTCCTATGTGGTGCTGCAGAAAGGTGATGGCGAGACCATCGAGGAAGGCGATCGCGTATGCGCGCAGGGCATAGCCCTGAATGTCAAGGACGGCACCGAGCTCATGGACACCTGGACCAAGAACACCCCGGATTGTTCGCTCAAGGTGGATTCCTCGACCCTCTCCTCCACCTACTACAACCAGATCAAGGGCGCGAAAATCAACACCACCATCGGTTTCGGCGTCAATGACAACGACTCGTCAGGCTACTCGTACATCCTGGCGATGACGTTCGTCTCCAAGTCCAAGGATCTTGAGAAGGCCACTGGCGAGGAGGTCAAGGATGTGCCCGCCAACCTGCCGAAGGTGACCCGCGCCAAGGATGGCAAGCCCTCAGTCGATATGAACGGTCAGGGTTCTGTGGACAGTCTGGTGACGCAGACGCTTATCAAGGGTTCCGGCAAGACCCTGACCGATTCGGATACCGCCGTGGTCAAGTACACCGGCTGGCTTACGAATGGCAAGCAGTTCGACTCCTCGTGGGACAAGAACACCACGTTCGACGCCGACCTGTCGGCCAGCGGCCAGATCATCTCCGGATGGAAGCAGGGGCTGATCGGTCAGACCGTCGGCTCGCAGGTGCTGCTCGTGATTCCGCCGGACTTGGGTTACGGCGCCGATGGCTCCGGGGACACGATTCCGGGCAACTCCACGCTGGTGTTCGTGATCGACATCCTCGCCGCGTACTGATTGCCTCGTACGCCGTGAATCGCGTATGGAATGGGGCGAAACATAAGTCATTGACAACAGTGGCTTATGTTTCGCCCCATTGTTGTATGGGAAAGTGGAGCGAAACATAAGCCGATACCGTTGCTTCTCTGCGGCGCTCCTCTCCCCGCCCACAACAATCACCATGCATTGCATTACAGTGGTGGCTTATGCGAATCATTGTTGCCGACTGTGCTGCCGAATACTCCGGCCGTCTCAACGCCTCATTGCCGCTGGCCAAGCGGGTGCTGCTTATCAAGGCCGACTCCAGTTTGTTGATCTTCTCCGAACTGGGATCCTATAAACCGCTTAATTGGATGACCGCCCCCTGCACCATTCGCGAAATGACGCCAGCCGACACCGACTCTGTCGACACCGACTCTGTCAACGAGAACGATATTCCCGAAAAAGTGCTGCGTGTCACTGCCGACAAAGGGTCGGATGTGCTCGAAGTCACGCTGTACCGCGTGTACTCCGACCAGACATACGATTTGGGCGAGGATCCGGGATTAATCAAGGACGGTGTGGAGGATCATCTGCAGCGCTATCTCGCCGAGCAGATCGAACGCATCGGCAAGGGCGCGAAACTGGTCCGCCGCGAGTATCCCACCGCCATCGGTCCGGTAGACATCATGGCCATCAATGCGGATGGCGAGCATGTGGCCGTGGAGATCAAACGTCATGGTGGCATCGATGGCGTGGAGCAATTGACGCGATACTGTGAGCTGCTCAATCGCGATCCATTGCTTGCTCCTGTGCACGGCATCTTCGCCGCGCAGACCATCACGCCGCAGGCCCAGGTGCTGGCCAAGGATCGTGGCTTCACGTGTCTGATCCTCGACTATGACGAGATGAAAGGCACCGAGGACGATTCCCTGCGCCTGTTCTAGGGTGCGATAAGACCTACTGTGCTGTGGCGAATTGTGAACGGCGCACAAAGCTGTTCGCGCGTCTTCTGCGCCACGCGAATGCAATAACCATGATTGTGCAGTGGCGTGACACGCGCCCCTCGGGTTATTGG
>NZ_JFAN01000039.1:0-22548 GCF_006408855.1 Bifidobacterium sp. UTBIF-68
CAGCAGGCAGCCAACCCAAGGAAGGAAGCCCGCCGCGCTGAGCGGCAACAGGTGAATAACTTACACGACAAACCACAACCACGCAAATCAAGGCGCACAAAACCCCTAGGAAACGGCTTCATAGCGCGCTTCCCTCGGCGTGTCGCACAAGGCCTCCCAAACGGTTCCTGAGCCCTGTTATGGCCAGAATAACCCAGCGAACAGCTCCCAAAACGGCAACATCCACCATTCGGCGCGCGTGTCGCGCTTCCCCACCATCAATTCACCGTCAATCCACCAGCCGCTAACGCGCTTTGAATAGGCTGAACAGATTCCGTTCCCGGATCATACCGCCCCCGAACACCGTTCCAACGCCACTGCCAGCCAACATCCAAGCCACCCCACGCATCTCCAGCAGGAATATCGCCCATGTGTCCGGCACCGGCTGCATACGTATTCCTACGAATAGCAGGGCATACGCCATCATCAGCCCTATCGCAGTTGGAATCAGCTGCTCACCGAGCAACTGCAGCGTCACCACGGTTTTCGACGCCCCCATTCTCAAATCGTTGTTTTGTATGCGACGTTTCAGATGCGCCATGAACCCCATTGAACGACTCTGGCGCATATCGACCGCCTCGTTGCGATACAGCTTGCAACCAATGCTGATCGTACCGTTTCATGACTTCGATTCCACACGGCTGGAAGAAGCCTATGCAATCCCGTCAACCACTGTTCATTGAGGGCGGGTATACCTGTAGGTATGAGTAAGAAAATCGCTGTACTGACCGGGGCCGGCATCTCTACGTCGGCCGGCATTCCTGACTTCCGCGGGCCTGACGGGGTGTGGACCAAGCACCCCGAGCAGACCAGCGTCTACGACATCGACCTGTTCCTGAACAACAAGGAGGACCGCGAATACTCCTGGCGTTGGCAGAAGGAATCGCCCGTGTGGAACGCGCAGCCGGGCGCGGCCCATAAGGCTCTGGTCAAACTGGAGAAGGCCGGGCTGCTCACACTGCTCGCCACGCAGAACTTCGACGCGCTGCACGAGAAGGCCGGCAACTCGCCCGACCTCATCGTCAACCTGCATGGCACCATCGGCACCTCGCACTGCATGAAGTGCCACCAGCAGTACGACACCGCCGACATCATGGCGCGACTGGATGAGGAACCGGACCCGCACTGCCACCGCACGCTCAAGTACCGCGGCGACATGCCCTGCAACGGCATCATCAAGACCGACGTGGTGTATTTCGGCGAGGCGCTGCCGGACGGCGCGATGGAGAAGTCATATGACCGCGCGACCAAGGCCGACGAGCTGTGGGTGATTGGCTCGACACTCGAGGTGTACCCGGCCGCCAGCATCGTGCCGGTCGCAGCTCAGGCCGGCGTGCCCATCACGATCATGAACATGGGCTCCACGCAGTACGACCGCCTCGCGACGCGTCTGATCCACGAGGACATCGCCGTGGCCCTGCCCAAGCTGGTCGACGAGACCATCGCGGCGGAGACTGAGGGCTGAAGCTGCGGAAGATGCTGAGCGGCGGAATCCGGAAGGCCATCGCATGCATTCGGTAAGGCAGCCATAAACAATCAAAGGGCTCGCTGCAATGATGACATTGCAACGAGCCCTTTCAATACGCGCTACCGATTAACAGGCACGAACCGCCTAATAGATGCGCTTGGGCTGGAAACCGGCCTTCTTCAATGCATCCAGAATACGGTCGATATGATCGGGACCATTGGTCTCCACGGTGACGCCCAGCGACACCGCGTTGGTGTAATGGCCGGATGCCTTGAACTGGTCATGGTCGAGCGCGATAACGTTGGCGCGCTCCTTGGCGAGCAGCGTAGCTACCTTGACGAGCTGACCCGGCGTATCCGGCAGCTCGACTTCGAAGTTCATGATGCGGCCGCGGGCGATCATACCCTTCTGAATCACGGCGCCCATAGTCACCGTATCGATATTGCCTCCGGACATGATCGGCACCACCACATGCGGACCCTGCGCGGCAGCGAACTTGCGGGAGCGCAGGTTCAAGTGCTCAAGCGCGGCGAGCGAAACCGCTCCGGCGGCCTCGACCACAAGCTTGTGCTTTTCGAGCATGAGCAGAATCATCTCATTGATGTCGCGCTCGGTCACGGTGACCAAATCGTCGAGGAATTCGTTGAGCAGCGCATACGGCAAATCACCCGGGTGCTTGACCGCCACGCCTTCGGCGGAAGTCACCACCTGGTCAGCCTCGGTGACGTGGCCCGCCGCGAACGAGTTCTTCCACGCCGGCGACCCCTCCGGAATCGCGCCGATCACACGAACTTCCGGCTTGAACGTCTTGATGGCGAGCGCCACGCCGGCGCCCAGACCGCCACCGCCAAGCGGCACGACCACATCGGTGACGTTCGGCACGTCTTCGAGGATCTCGAGCCCGATGGTGCCCTGACCGCAGATGACCTCGTAATCGTCGAACGGCGGCACGTAGATCATGCCTTCGGTTTCGGCGAGTTTGGCGGCGTGGGCGGCCGCCTCGTCGAACACATCGCCGTACAGCACCACGTCGGCGCCATAGGCCTTGGTGGCATCCACCTTGAGCGGCGGGGTGATGGTCGGCATGCAGATGGTGGCCTTGGCACCACGCTCACGGGCGGCGTACGCCACGCCCTGCGCATGGTTGCCTGCAGATGCGGTAACGATGCCGCGGGCGATCTGCTCTTCGCTGAGCGAGGCGATCTTGTTGTAGGCGCCGCGAATCTTGAAGGAGCCGGTGACCTGCAGGTTTTCAGGCTTGAGAAGAATCTCATGGCCAGTCAGTTCGCTCAGTGCCGGCGAAGGGATGATCTCCGTATGACGGGCGGTGCCCTTGAGTCGCTCGGCGGCGAGCTTGAGTTCCGCTGCATGGTCGCGTTGCAGCGCTTTCAACACTTCCTTTTGTTCCATAGTGGGTATTGTAAGCACCAAGGCGCCGAAAGGCCCCAGCTATCTCGCTTGCGTGAGGTACATTAGCAGCTTTTCGGAAAGCTATCTGTCTTGAATGTAGTGCCCAACTAAGAATGTATCGAGTACGAACACTGCAATATCAACGTTTATACTCGGCGTTTGCTGGTTTGGGTACCACACTCAAAGCAGATAGCTTTCCGAAAAAGCACCGAAGTACCACATTCAAGACAGATAGGGCCTCCGGACTCGATATTCCGAGGAGCGCAGCGGAACTACAGCTGGATGACAACAGCCTCCCACGGGTCGAGCTCGCCATTGGCGAGGGAGACGACCGAGTGGCTGGCGTTGTAATTGGTGATGACGATGTCCGGCTCGGCGACGCCCATGGCCACCAGCCCGGCGGTATCGTGCGGCAGATCGACTGTGCGTCCGGACATGTTCACCACGACGAGCAGACGCTCCTTGCCCAGACTGCGCGTGAATGCGTACACGTGCTCGTCGGCGGCGTCAATCAGCTCCCAGTCGCCGGCGGCGATAACCGGGCGTTCATGCCGCAACGCGATGAGCTGCTTGTAGAACGCGTACACGGAATCCGGATCGTCGAATTCGCCGGCCACGTTGATCGCCGCATGGTTCGAGTTCACCTCGATCCACGGCTCGCTGGTCGCATCCGGCGCGGTGAATCCGGCGTAAGCGGAGCCGTCCCACTGCATCGGGGTACGGGCGTTGTCACGGCTACGGGCGGCGATGCCGGCCATCATCGATTCCGGCGACTGCACCTTGGCTTCCTCGACGCGCTGGCGATAGGCGTTCAGAGACTCGAGATCGCGATACTGGTCGAGGCGGGTGAAGTGGGCGTCGGTCATACCGAGCTCCTCGCCCTGATACACGTACGGGGTGCCGCGATGCATGTGCAGCATGAGGCCCAGCGCCTTGGCGGAACGCACACGGTTCTCCTCACTGGAATCATCTCCCCAGCGGGACACCACGCGCGGCTGGTCATGGTTGCCGGTGAACAGGCTCGCCCAGCCCGCGTCCGCCACCGCGGTCTGATATCCCGCCATGATGGACTTGAGCTTCGGCAGATCCAGCGGCAGCGGCTTCCATTTGACGCCTTCGCAGTCGAAATCGACATGCTCGAAGAGGAACAGCATATCGAGCTCGCCGTTGGCCGGATCGGTGATGTGCTCGTTGCGCTTGGCGGTGATGCCCGGCGCCTCGCCCACCGTGAGGAAGCCATCGCGCCCGTCGAACACCTCGCGGCGCATTTCGGCGAGGAACTCGTCCTGGCGCGGGCCGTCCGCACAGAACGGATTCGGGTTGGAATACCCTTCCTCGCCCACGGGCAGATCTTCAAGCTCGGAGCCGTATTCGCCCGGCAGACGGCCTGCGGAGTCCGTGCGCTTGGAGATCAGCGTGATCACGTCCATGCGGAAGCCGTCAACGCCACGGTCGAGCCACCAGTTCATCATGTCGTACACCGCGCGACGCACGTCCGGGTTCTCCCAGTTGAGGTCCGGCTGCTTCTTCGAGAACTGGTGGAAATAGTATTCACCGCGCTCCGGGCAATACTCCCACGCCGAGCCGCCGAAATAGGAGCCCCACCGGTTCGGCTCCGCTCCCGGCGTGCCGGGCTCGTGGCCCGGACGGGCCGGACGCCACCAGTACCAGTCCGCGTGCGGGTCGCCCTTGCTCTTGGATGCCTCGAACCAGGCGTGCTCGTCGGAGGTGTGGTTGACGACCAGGTCCATCACGATCTTCAGGCCGCGCTTGTGGGCTTCGGCGAGCAGCTCGTCCATGTCTTCCAGCGTGCCGAACAGGGGGTCGATGTCCCGGTAGTCGGAGATGTCGTAGCCGTTGTCGTCCTGCGGGGACTTGTAGACCGGGGAGAGCCACAGCACGTCCACGCCGAGGTCGGCGAGGTAGTCCAGGCGGCTGGTGATGCCCTTGAGGTCGCCGAATCCGTCGCCGTTGGTGTCCTGGAAGGAGCGCGGGTAGATCTGGTAGACCACTGCGTTCGACCACCACGGGTTCGGGGTCGCGCCGTTGGTACGGATGGCATCGGGCAGAGTCGGTCGGTTGAATTCCGTCATGATGGGGGCCTTTCTATGCAAACATTGCAAACAATGCAAACGTCGTTGTTGCCGGTTCGGCTATACGGATATTGAAACAGCCCGATGGTTTCATTCCCATCGGGCTGTTTGTCGGGCGTGGCGGAAAGTAATTATGCGGAGTACCGGTACGGAGGCATTGCGCTGAGGACAACCCTCGACGAAGGGGGCTCCCCTCAGTCAGCTTCGCTGACAGCTCCCCTCAAGGAGGGGAGCATACGGAGAGACCGCCGGACTGTTTATTTAACGGCGCCCTGCAATTACGAACTCGCCTGCGGCGAGGCTCAGTATTACCTCGCGGATTCGCGGCCTGCCAGCCGCCTGAGCCTACGGAGAGCCCACTGGGCTCTCCGCTTTACGGCTCATTCCGCTCGGCGCTGTGAAGTAATAGCAGCGCCTCGCGCTGCTATTACTTCACTCAGCAAACCGCCTCACGGCGGACTATTCCCTGCCTCACGACTGCCGCCGTTCGGAGGAGCCTATAAACAGTCCACCGGACTGTTTATTTAACGGCTCCTCTCATCACACCACCGACGACCCACTTTTGGGCGAAGATGTAGACGACGAGGATCGGGGCCATCGCCATGAGGTAGCTGGAGAAGGCCATCGGGTAGTTGGTGGCGAACTGCGAGCTGAACACGTACTGGGCCAGCGGGATGGTCTGGTTCGACTGGTCGGTAAGCACGATCAACGGCAGGAGGAAGTCGTTCCAAGCCCACAGCGCGGTCAGGATGGCGATGGTGGCGTTGATCGGGCTCATCAGCGGGAAGATGATGGTCCAGAAGATGCGCCACGTGGACGCACCATCGATGCGCGCCGCCTCTTCCAGCGAGACCGGAATCGAGCGAATGAAGCCGGTGGCGATGAACAGGTTGGTGCCCAGACCGAGAACGGTGTACAGGATGATCAGGCCAAGCTGGTTATCCAGATGCAGCGAGCCCATCTGCTTGGCGATCGGCAGCATGACCACCGGGAACGGCACGAACATGGCGGCGATGAAGAAGTAGTACAGGAAGCGGAAGAACCGCTTGTCCATGTTGCGGGCCACCGCGTAGGCCACGAAGGTGTTGGTCAGCAGGGTGAGCACCACGGCCACGACCGTGATGATTGCGGAGTTGAGCGCGGCCTTCGGATAGTTCACCTTGGCGGAGGCGTCGGCGAAATTACCCCACTGCCACGAAGTGGGCAGGGCGAACGTACCGGCTTCGGCCGGGGTTTTCAGCGCGGTGACGATGGTGAAATACAGCGGTACCAGAATCGTCAGCGACAGCACGGCCACGGCGGCGGTCAGCCACCAGTTTATGTTGCGGTCCTTGCGGTACTTGACGGGCGCGGCTTGGCGGAAGCGCCGGACTTGGATGGCGAAGCGAGAGTTGCAGTAGTCATTGGTCTTTCCTCTACCCGAAATCAGATCTGTTCCTGGCTGCGGGAGATGCGCAGCTGGATGAAGGCGATAATCGCCAGCACGATGAAGAAGAGCACGGCGTTCGCGGTCTGGTAGGCATACTCGCCACCGGTCAGACCGCCCTTCCAAATGAGGTAAGTGACCGTTTCGGTGGCGGAGTTCGGGCCGCCGTCGGTCAAGGCCACGACCTGATCGAATGTGCCGAGCGCGTTCTTCATGGACAGCACGAGGTTGATGGTGAAGAACGGTCCGATGAGCGGGAAGGTGATCTTCCAGAACTTCTGCCACGGGTTGACGCCGTCAAGGGCGGCGGCCTCGTAGATCTCATCGTCGATGGTCTGCAGGCCGGCAAGGTAGATGAGCACGGAGTAGGCCACGCCCTGCCATACGGCGAGAAACACGATCGGAATCCAGCTCAGCTGCTCGTTGGTCAGCAGCGACGTGGACAGCCATTCGATGCCGAGCGCCTTGCCGAGCTCGGGCAGCGGGTTCATGAAGATGTATTTGAACACGTAGCCGATGACCAGCACGGAGAGGGTGTAAGGCACGAAGAAGATGGCGCGGAAGCCGTTCTTGAAGGCGATCTTCGAGTTCAGCAGCACCGACAGGAACAGCGCGATCACATTGATGAGCACCGTGATCGCGATGGCGATGAGCAGCGTGAACAGGTAGGCGTGGCCCACACGGTTGTCCTGGAACAGGGCGAGATAATTCTTGAAGCCGATGAACTTGTAGTCGCCGTAGCCCTGGGAGTTGGTGAAGGAGTACTTCACACCGTCAAGGAACGGCAGATACAGGAAGAAGGCGAAGATGATCGCCGCCGGGACCGCCATCCAGTAGTAGGCGGGATCGACCTTGCGCTTGGAGAAGGCGGAGACCTTCCTCATGGCCGGCTTGGCGGTCTTGTGCGATGCGGGCTGACCGATGATTGCGTTGGACATTATTGTTCTCCTCTCCTGCTCGTCACTCGAAGGTCCTGGCCTGGACCTTGTCCCATTCGGTCTGCATCTGGCTCAGGAATCGATTGGTATTGCCGGACGTGACCATGGTCTGCAGATAGCCGCCGATATTGATGGACGAGGGGATGTAGTGGTCGCAGAAATCGGCCAGACGGTTCTCCTCGAAGAACGGGCGCACGGTTTCCAGCGCTTCGTTGCCGAAGTACGTGTCCTTGAGCGGGGTGATGGCGGACTGGGCGTCAGCGTAGGCGTCGAGCTGTTCCTTCTGCATCATGAACTCGACGAGCTTCATCGCCTCGTCCTTGTGCTTGGTGTTGGCGCCGATGGTAAGCATCACGTCGTCGCCGGCGGTGAGAATCTGCTCGTCGGCATCATCCGAGGCAGGCATCTGCGCGAAGCCGAGGTTGATGTCTTTATTGATGAGCAGGATCTGCGGGATGGCGTAGGTGCCGAGCGGGATGATCGCGGCCTTGCCTTGGGCGAAGCTCTGCGTGCCCTGCTGGTAGGTGACGCCGGTGTCGGCGGTGGAGTAGGTGAAGAGCTCGGCCTCCTTCTCGACTGCCGTCTTCCACAGTTCCTGGAAGGTGGTCTTGCCCTGTTTCAGCTCGGTGTACTTGGTTTCAGGGACGAGCGTGCCGGCGAGCGAGGCAAGCGGCGCCTGCGTGGTCCACGCGTCCGCCACGGTGCCTTGAACCGGGTTGATGCCGGCTGCCTTGAACGTGTTGAGCATGTCCGTGAACTCGGTCCAGGTGGTGGGCGGGTTCTCCGGATCGAGGCCGACCTGCTTGAACAGATCCTTGTTGTAGATGTATCCCGAGGCGTTGCCGGCGAACGGCAGGCCGTACAGTCGCTTCTTGGCCGGGTCCGTGGTCTGGACCAGGTTCTTGGCGATGTTCACCATGCCCGGGTTGAGCTCGTCCACGATCGGCTCGTCGGTGAAGTCGTAGAACACGCCGGACGCGGCGAACATGCCGAAGCTGATGTCACCGTTGAACGTGATGACGTCCGGCACACGGTTCTTCACGAAGCGTGTGCGCAGATCGGTCTGCGCGTTGGCGGAGTTGTTGATGTTGACCTTGATGGTCGGGTTCTGCTTCTCGAAGTCCTGCACCATGGCCTTGAACGTGTCTGCAGCCTCGGATTTGAACTGGAAGAAATCAAGAGTGACGGTTCCTGCGGTACTTGAACCGCAGCCTGCCAGACCAAAGCCCACGGCGAGCGCGCAGACCACGGCGGCCACGCGAGTGCCTATGCGCCTGGGTTTGGGAGTTGGATGGGAATCTGACAGCATTGCTGGCTCCTTAGTGTTTCCTACCGCCAACGGCACCTGCGCCGATGGCAATTCCTCCACTGTCAAAGGTATCGATTGCGCGATTTCATTCCCAGCGACCGCGAGCCTCCTTGCGCAGGCAAGTAAAAACGCGGTATTTTGTGATTAACGCAATTAATTCTTATGCAAAGGGGCGCGATGGCTGATTCCAATGCGATTCCGCAGTGGTTTTCCGGATCGGAGCATACGCATCGGGTGGCCGCAGCCGTGGCCCAGTACGGACCAATCGCACGCACCACACTGGCCCAGATGCTGGGGCTGAGTCAGGGGGCGTTGTCCCGTATCACCAGCGACCTCATCTACGCGGGCGTAATCGAGGAGCTGCCGGCGAGCGCCACTGTCGGCATGACCGGCAAGCTGCCGGAGCGTTTCACACCGAAGGAGAGCTCCGACCGGCGCGGCCGTCCGCAGACGGCGCTTGTCCTGTGCTCAAATGCGCGCACGTTCGTCGGCGTCAAGGTGCATGGCACTTCGATAGTGTCCGCCGCAGTGAACGCGCATGGCGAGGTGATATCCCAGCGCCACGAGCTGCCGATCGGCGAGGACCAGTCACCCGAGTATGTCAGCAGCGGAATAGCGCGCCTCACGGCAGCGTGCGCAAACGACGTAGTCGCGGCAGGTCTACCCTCCCCCACTGCGGTCGGCGTGGCGGTCGGCGGCCATGTGATCGAGGATTCCGTAGTGACGTTCGCGCCATTCCTGCACTGGGAGGCGCCCATCGATCTTGGCGCCATGGTGCAAGCCGCGACCGGACTCCCGTGCGGCGTGTTCAACGACATCGACTCGCTGCTGGTGGATGCCTCCTGGTTCGGCCCCGGCGTGGGACTGGACATGTTCGCCGTGGTGACGATCGGCGTGGGCGTGGGCTATTCGCTGGCTGTGCACGGCGAGCCGGTGGCGTATCCGGATAAGAGCTATGGATTGGTGGGGCATGTGCTGGTGGACTCGGAAGGGCCGCGCTGCACCAGCGGCCATATCGGATGCTCGCAATGTTTGACCGACGATTCCATCGCGGAGCAGTATTCGGCTATTGTCGGGCGCGCGGTGACATTCGAGGAGTTCGTGCGCGACGCCCGCGCACGTATCCCACAGGCCACGCAACTGGTGAATCGCACCTGTTTCCGATTGGGCACGCTCGTGGCCACGGTGGCGAACATCGCCATGCCAGGGCATGTGATGATTGCCGGGGAATCAGCGTTCCTAGCCAAGCTGGGCACCGATTCACTGCGCGACGGCATCCGCCTGTACCGGCACAGTCAGACCCAGCCGGTGAGGTTCACCATCGTGAACCACGACTGGCAGCTGTGGGCCAAGGCAGCCGCCAGTCGCGTAATCGTGCAGCATATCGGCTAGGCGACTACCGGCATGTCAGCTTAACGCCACGGCCTTGAACAGGACTGCCTGCTGGGGGTGGAGGGACGGCGGACGGATGCCGTAGCGCTGCAGGGCCTCGCCGGTCAGCACCACGCCGTCTGCGTTCCACCAGCCAAGCGTGCTTTGGCCGTTGCTGATGGAGCCTTCGAGGTCGAGGCACGGGTCGAGCGGGCTCACACGATAGCGACGAGTCGGGTCGAGTCCGGGCAGTCGCACCGGTGCTGCAGGATAGGTCTGGCTCGTGGTCAACTGGGTGAAACGGTAAATGGCGGCGTCGCCACTCGGCATCACCATGCCGTCGAGTCGCACGGCCGGGTCGTTGGCGTCGGCATGCACGCAGGCGTCGATGGCGAACCAATCACGGTGCTTCTTGAACTCGGCCACCCATACGGCCAACTTGGCGAGCGCGTCCTCCGGCTCCTTCAGCAGGTTCCATTCGATGCCCATATGGCCGAAGAACGCCATGGCCATGCGCAGTTCCTGGCTGGTGGCGCGCTGCGTGGAATGCGCCGGACTGGCTCCGACATGCTCGCCCATCATGGCCGGCGGCACCAGCAACGACGTGTAGCGTTGGATGTCCGCACGTTCCACCGGGTCGACGCAGTCGGACACCCAGATGCGATCGGCGTATTCGAGAATGCCGAGGTCGACGCGGGCGCCTCCGGACGAGCAGCTTTCAATCTCCAGTCCGGAGTGGCGCTGCTTCAATCCCTTGAAGATCTCATAGACGGCCAGGGTCTGCGCGTGTACGGCCGGGCGACCCGTACGGCGGGAAGCCGCCTCGGTGACGAGCTTGTTATGGTCCCACTTGATGTAGTCGATGCCGAGATCGCCTACCAGCGAGTCCATCGCGCCGAACACGTAGGCGAATGCGTCGGGATTGGTGAGATCAAGCACCTGCTGGCTGCGGCCCTGCATCGGCAGTCGGCCCGCGGTGGGGGAAAGAATCCAGTCCGGGTGGGCGCGCACCACGTCGGAATCGATATTCACCATTTCCGGCTCGAACCACAGGCCGAACTGCATGCCCTTGCCGTGCACATAGTCGGCAAGCGCCTTGAGCGACTTCGGACCGTCCGGCCACACCTCTTGGGAGATCTGCCAATCGCCCAGACCCGACGTATCGTCTCGGCGGGAGCCGAACCAGCCGTCATCCACCACGAATCGTTCGACGCCGGATGCTGCGGCCTTGTCGGCGAGCGCCTTGAGCGTATCGAAGTTATGGTCGAAGTACACGGCTTCCCACGTGTTGAGGATCACCGGACGGCCCTTGGCGAACAGCCGCGGATGGCGGGAGCGCACATAGGCGTGGAATCGTGCGGCGATCTCATTCAGGCCATCGCCGAATGAGCCGAACAGCCACGGAGTCTCATACGAGCTCTCACCTTCGCCCTGAGGAGCCAATGCCACTTCGCCGCCGAGCAGGACTTCGCCGCCGCCGATGACGCCCTGCGTGTACGGCAGGCGCTCGACGGACAGCACGGAATTGCCGCTCCAACCCACGTGCACGGAATATGCCTCGCCATGCTCGAAGCCGAAGCCGGGCACGCCGGCGGTGAGCAACAGGGAGGCGTCGAAGTCGGGGCGGCCGGCGAGCTGGGGCTTCTCGAATCGTCCGACGGTCAGCGGCTGGCGCTGCGGACTGCGCTCATGCAGATGATGACCGGTGGTGGTGAGGATTTCGCCGGCCAGTTCGGGGACCGGGAAGCCGAGCTCGATTTTGCCGACCTCAAGCGGGGCGACGGCATCTGCTGTGGCATCTGCGGCGGCATCAGCCGAGGGGTCCGCCGAGGAATCAGCCGAAGGATTGGAAGCCGGCACGCCAAGGTTGGTGACCGCGGCCTTCTGGCGGGCGAGGCCGCCGTCCAGCAGCTCGAGTCGCCATTCGAGGGCGATGCCGCTCTCCTTATCGATGGCATCCACCACGACTCCAGGCACCTGGACCGGACCGGTGGTGCGGAAGTGACCGGTCACATCGGCATATTGGTCAGCGCCCGAGGCGTCCAACGTGGCGGGCAGCACGCCATCAGCGGCGATATTGGTTACGGTGAACTTGGGGAACAGTTCGATGCCGGCGCGGCGCAGTACCACACGCGGCTCGCCGATCCAGCTTTCGGCCTGCGTTGGCAGCACGGTGGGCCATACGGTTTCGTCAAGTCCGCCGGAGATGCGCTGCGGCTTCAACGCATCATACGAGTCGAGCAGTGTCTCCGGATCGGCGAGAGGACGGCCCCAGTGCACGATACGCGGCAGTTCATCGCCGGCGAATACCAGGCCTACGGCCGCGCGCGCGGCCTGCTGTTCAAGGTAGACGGCGGTAAGTCGGGTGCCGTCGGCTGCTGCACCGGTGAATGTGCGAGCTTGGGAATCGGACATGATGGGGGTCTCCTTTGACTGGTCGGCCGGCTCGGCAGTGATGGGCCCAGCCAGCGCCGGCATGAGTCGGCATATGCAGGACTGTGTCGCATCAAGCAAGAGCACGAGCGAGCGGTTTTCTGTTGTATCGCTGATTCCGATGGTAGGCGCAGGCGAATATGTTGCTTTGACGCCGCGTGTTTCTTGCACAACGCAAGTATTTCTGTGCTGTGCCGCCGTAATCCACGCAATACCGCAGTCACGTGATGCCGCGAACCCGTCCGCCAACCGTCGCAATCCACGTTCAACCCACCCACGGTGTAGGGACTTCCCCATGGTGTAGGGAACCGAATAGTGCCCTTACGATCAAATCCGCAGAATAAAGCCATTTTGCTTCCCTACACGGTGGGATGTTCCCTACACCGTGCGGCCTTCCCTACACGGTGGGTACACCTGTACCCCGAGGAAAGACATACCAAGTACCGCCGAACGTCGAACGTCAGCGACGGGCGGTGAAAAAGTCGGTGAGCACGGCTTGGCAGTCGGCCTCGAGTATGCCGCCGTACACCTCGGGAGCGTGTCCGACGTGCGGATCGCGCGGAATATCCCATACCGAACCGCATGCGCCAAGCTTGGCATCCCACGCACCGAACACAATCGAACCGATATGCGTCTGGACGCAGGCGCCTGCACACATCGGGCAGGGCTCGAGCGTGACCACCAACGTGCAGTCGGCAAGATTCCAGAAGTGGGAGCGAGCGCGGACGCGGGCGCAGTGTGCCTCGCTGTGCGGACACTGTGCCTCGCGGCACGGGCGTTCAGTCGCAGCCCCATCGGCCGCAGCACCATCAGCCGAAACCGTTCGGCATGCCGTACAATCCGACTGCTGATGTGTGGCATACGGCTTAGCGGCATCGACTCCGCAGAAATCCATATCAGAATCATCCATATCAGCAGCTTCCGCAGCGTCGCGCGTATCCGAACCGGCCTTGGCCAGCGTCTGCGTGGCCTCGCGCATCGCCAGAATCTCGGCATGGGCCAGTGGATCGCCATGCGCCTCGCGCGTGTTGCAGCCTCGGCCGATTATCCGCCCGGCGGCATCCAGCACCACCGCGCCGACCGGCACGTCGCCGGCCTCGGCAGCCTGCCGGGCCAGCGCCAGCGCCTCGCGCATCGCCTGCGTATATGCCACTTTCAGATCCATACTGCGAGTCTACATAGCAAATAGTCATGCGCGTACGCATGCGGCGCCGGGGCCTGCGCTGCGTATTCGCTCACGCCCTGTATTCGCCCCCTGTATGCGCTCACCCCCGGTATTCATCCACCCTCTGTATTCGCTCACCCCCTGTATTCACCCACCTCAACGCGGCGAAACCTCGGCCCAACCACAGAAACACCCCACTCGCCCACCTCAACGCGGCGAAACCACGGCCCAGCCGACGGAACACCCCGCTACAAACCCGTCAACGGAGCGAAACCTCGGACCGACCGGGAACACACCCCACTCACAGCCCGTCAGCGAGGCAAAACCTCGCACAGACCACGATTCCGCGCCACTCACAACCCGTCAGCGAAGCAAAACCCCGGCCCAACCGACGAAACACCCCGCCCACACACCCCCAACGAGGCAAAACCACGGCCCAGCCAACGAAACACACCACTCACAGCCCGTCAGCGAGGCAAGACCACTAGTCAATCGACGAAATGCATCACTCACACACCCCCAGCGGAGCGAAACCTCGGACAGACCACGATTCTGCATCATTCACCTTCCGTCAGCAAGGCAAGACCTCGGTACAACCGACGAATCATCCAGCTCACACACCCTCAACGAGGCAAACCCTCGGCCCAACCAACAGAACACCCCACCCACGCAATCCGCGGCATGCGCTTATCACAAACGGCGGGCCATGCCATGTAACTGGATTTCCTAACGGTTCCCATATACTTGCCCCGGGGAAGAAAGGACAATCATGGCGGTATTCGAACTTATCATGTGCATTATCGCGGCCGTAGTGGTCAGTTCGTTCGCCAGTCGCTTCATTCCGAAAGTATCCACGCCTCTGGTGCAGATCGCACTGGGCGTGCTTGTGGCGTATCTGCCGTTCTTCCCGAACGCCCGCCTCAATCCTGAACTGTTCATGGTGCTGTTCATCGCACCGCTGCTGTATCTCGAAGCGCACGAAATCGACAAATCCGCGCTACTGAAAACCCTGAAACTCAGCCTTTCGCTCGCCATTGGCCTGGCGATCGCGACGATGGTGGCTGTAGGCTTCATCCTGCACGCCGTCTGGCCGGCGATTTCGCTGGCGTCCGCACTGGCCTTGGGCGCGGCATTGGGGCCGACGGACGCAGTGGCCGTCAGCTCCCTCGGCAAGGAAGCGTCACTGACACAGCGTCAGCGAGGGGTGCTCAAGGGCGAATCACTGTTCAACGACGCATCCGGCATCGTGGGATTCCAGTTCGCACTGGCCGCGGCCTTCACCGGCCGGTTCGCGGTCGGCGAGGCAGCCGGCGAGTTTGTGGTGTCGTTCATCGGCGGCACAGCGTTCGGCCTCGTGGTGGCGGTGCTCGCCAATTGGGTATTCGAGACAGTGCGATCGCTCGGCTGGGAGACCACCACCACACGCATCCTCATGGAACTGTTCCTCCCGTTCCTGTTGTATCTGGGAGCCGAGGAATTCCACGTATCCGGCATTCTGGCCGTGGTGGCAGCTGGCCTGTTCATTCGATTCGACCGCACCGGCGTGGGGCCTAATGTGGCACGCACAAACATCGTGTCGACGTCGGTATGGGGAGTGCTGAGTTTCTCGCTCAACGGCGCGGTATTCATCCTGCTGGGAATGCAGCTGCCGGGCGCCATGATGACCAGCTGGTCCGACCCGCGCATCAGCAATCTGGTGCTGATCGGCATCATCCTGCTGGTCACTGCGATAGTGATTGTCCTGCGATTCGCCTGGGTGGCGGGCATGCTGCGCATCGCGCGCGACACGTATACCGGCCACCGACGCCGTATGACACCCGAACGCTGGCGTTCGGCTGCAGTGATGACATTCGGCGGGCCGAAAGGCACCATCACGCTCTCACTGATGTTCACCATCCCGTATTCCATCGCGGGCGGCGCCGATTTCCCAATGCGCGACGAACTGATGTTCATAGCCTCCGGCGTCATCGTACTCACCCTGCTGCTGGCGAACTTCCTGTTGCCGTTGCTCGCGCCAAACCGCGGCAAGGATCCCGCCACCGAAATGATTCCCATCACCGTGGATGTATTGCGCGCTACTGTGGAGGAGCTGACAGGTCGCATCACGCCCGAGAACCGTCGAGCGATTCTGATGGTGATCGACCTGTACACCAAGCGCATCAGCAGGCTGAAGCAGCGCATCGGCACCGCCGACCCGCAAGGTCTGGAGCAATTGCAGATCGAGGCATTGCATTGGGAGAAGCAGTTCATCCATCAGCAATTGGATGCAATCAAGGCCCATCCGGACCCTGATCCCGCCACACAGGAGCTGAACGAGGAAGCTTGCGAGCGCATGCTCGATCAGATCATGAACACGCTGCGGCATACCGCAGTGGATTCCGAGGCGGATGGCCATACGGTGTCGCAGATCCGCGGCCGTGCACGCATGCTGCAGCGTCGCGTGAACAACGTCGCCAAGCGCACGATATCCAAGATCCGGCACACCGCGCCGCTGGTGAGCGAGGACCAGATATTCGCCCGCACGCGCGCATTGCAGATCGAGGTGATCCATCATGTGATTGACCGTCTGGTTGATGAGATGGGACGCGACACATACAACACCGAGCATTGCTCCGCGCTACTGCTCGATTATCGACGGGCCGAGGCCTCGCTCAAGGCCCGACCGACCATGAGCGGTTCGGCGGCGGTCATCGGGCAGGTCGAGGAGGTCAAGCGCGAAAGCTACGGCATCGAGCTGCGCGTGATCCAAGACATGCTCGAAGCCGGAGACATCAGCCGTCCTCAAGCCAAAATACTCCGTCGCAACATTTATGTGATGCAAGTTGATGCCGATTCCGGCATCTAGACCTGCATCCTACGAGCCAACGAACGGACAATCCAGTGGACTGTCCGTAGGCTCGCAGAAACCAGCCTCGCCGAAGGCGAGACCATACCAGTTGATGCCGATTCCGGCATCTAACTTGCATCACCGTCGCGGCGCAGCCGCTCCCCTCGCCTACGCGCAGCCGCTCTCTCGGTCAGCGACGGGCGGCTTTGAGCGCCACGAACAGCGAACGCACTAGCAGCACACACAGGTAGACGGTGAACAGGATCGCACCGGTCCTCGGAGTCACGGCTTCGGCAATCCACGTGCCCAAGGGCGCGGTCAGCGCGGCGACGATTCCGATGATCAGAGCGGCTTTGATATGCACCATACGCCGACGCGCATTGGCCACGGACGTGGTGATAGCGTTCGGAAACATGGCGAGCAACGATGTGCCACGCGCGATGAGATCGCTCGCCCCGAAGATGATCGACAGCGCCGGCACACAGATCGCCCCGCCGCCGATGCCCAGCAGTCCGGCCAGGATGCCGGCAATCACTCCAAACGCGATTAGTCCTGCAACCGTTGCCGCGTTCAGCACGATGCGTGAATCACGCGAGGGGTTCGACATGGCCTGGTTCACGATCACGAACACCAGGAACAGCACGAACGCCCATCGCAGCACGAGCTCCGGCAGTTTAGACAGCAGCCACGACCCGATCTGTCCGCCCACGAACATGCCGGCGAAAATGATGACTGCGGCAATCCAATCCACATCATCGCCCACGGCATAGGAAACCACGCCGGATACGGCCGTGGGCACGATTGCCATCATCGAGGTGGCCGCCGCATGCCGCTGCGTGAGGCCGAGCCAGACCAGCGCCGGTACGATCACCGTACCGCCGCCGATGCCGAACATGCCGGACAGTATGCCGACCGCCACGCCCACCACGGCCATAATCGCCAGCCCGCGCGGCGATTCATCCAGATGATTCTGATCGATGCTGTCTGCAAGACCCCTTGCGTTATCCCCTGTGCTCACGGCCCCAGTCTATGACCGGCGGCAACGTACGTGCGGCGCAATGTCCGTCTGGCGCAATCGATTCAGCCTAGACTCGCGGCACCGACGCGGAAGCCAGCCTGGGACCCGACGCAGCATTGGTGCGACACAGCACGGAATGAACGCCGAACCGGCTGTATGTTCGCGTCCCAACGAAGGCGGCGCAAACTTACAGTCGTTTTTGCGGCAATAACCGGCTGTATGTTCGCGGGGTATAGGTTGGAACGCGAACATACAGCCTCCAGAAGCCTCCAAAAGCCTCACCGGAGCCACCGCGTCACCAGAAAACCGCCGCCCAACCGCGCCACCAGCCGCCCCAGCACGTACCAACCACCGCGTCACCGGACCACCGCCCAACCAGCGCCACCGCGCCCCAGCGCCACCGCGTCACCAGAACCACCGCCCACCCGTGCCACCCGCCGGCACCCCGGGCCTCCGTACCGTACGGCGGCGCACCCAACCACACCACCGGTGCCCGGCCGCCCACCCGTACCGCCCGCCACGGCACAACCGAGGCTACAGCACGCCCGAGGTGATGTCGTTGTCGAGCAGCCACTGGCGCAGATCGGCGAACTCCTCAAGGCTCACATTGTGGTCGAGGCCGTGGTAGCTCTTGGTTTTGAGCCATGTGTGCTCCTCGAGCCATGCCGCAGTGGCAAACAGTTCGTATTTCGGCACGACACCGTCGTTCTTGCCGTAGGTGTAGAACACGGGGATGTCGTAGTCAGCGAGCCGGTCGTCGGCGGGCGCGGTACCGGGCACTTGGCCGGGCGCGTTGAAGCCGGATAGGCTGATGACCGCGCGGTACCGTTCGGGATTGATGCGCAGCAGGTGCACGGCGACGAGGCCGCCTTGGGAGAAGCCAAGCGGCACGATGTCGCGGTCGGCGGGGATGTTCGCAGACACCCAGTCATCGACCGCGCAGGCCGCGGCGTACGCATCGTAGTCACGATCCTCGCCTACGGGCATCGCCCCGTGCAACCACGCATAGTTGCCGGGCTCGCCCGCTGCATCCCGCCATCCGCCGGTGTGCCAAATCGTATGATTCGCGCAGGCTTGAGGCGATTGGGCTTCGGCGTCAGAGGATGCACAGGCCGCGTCCGACAACTCCGAGCCCAAGCCAACCGCAGCCGCCGAGCCCACCGAATCCGCCGAATCCGCCGAATCCGCGCCACCAGCCTGTCGCGTAGACGCCGAACCACTATCACCGTCGGCGTCGCGCTCCTCCCGCGCCGGCGCCAAGGTCAGCGGTCCGCGCAGCGCGACGTAGTCGTTGTACGGCGCGATTAGCCGCATGATGTCCGCCATCTCCTGCTCGTTCGACCCCCAGCCGTGCAGCAGCAGGAACAGAGGATGGGTCAGGTGCTGGCCGAATCCACCGCGCGCGGTGGCGGCATGGCTCACGGTCAGCGGGTCGCCGTAATGGCCGGGGACTTCACCGGATTCGCCGCCGACCAATGGAATACGGGAGTTGGCTTCGTTGCTCATGTGATTTATGGTAAAGGGTCTCAATATGACTATGCCCGAATGTGACCATGATGTGTGTCACATTCGGGCAGTATGGGGCGAATCAACTCCGCGATGCCTCAGCGAAGCGGTTCGCCGACTATGCAGTCGTGCCGATCAGATGCCCTGCCAGGCAGGCTTGTGCGCGAAAGCGTAGCGGTAGTAGTCCTTGTGGCGCAGGCGGCTGGCGGCTTCCTCATCGATGATGATGGTGGCGTGCGGGTGCAGCTGCAGCGCGGAGGCCGGGCAGAACGCGGACACGCCGCCCTCCACCGTCTCCTCGATGGCCTCGGCCTTGCCGGAGCCGAACGCCAGCAGCACGAGATGACGGGCCTTGAGCACCGTGCCGATGCCCTGCGTGATGCAGTGGGTCGGCACCTGATTGATGTCGTCGTCGAAGAAGCGAGCGTTGTCGATGCGCGTCTGCTCGGCCAGGGTCTTGACGCGCGTGCCGGAGGCGAGCGACGAGCCCGGCTCGTTGAAGCCGATGTGGCCGTCAGTGCCGATGCCGAGAATCTGCACGTCGATGCCCCCGGCGGCTTCGATCGCACGATCGTAGGCCGGGCCGGCCAGCGCGATCTTGTCGCCGTCCTCAAGCGGAGCGCCGTTGAGGATGTCACCGGGCACGTGCACCTTCTCCGGGTCGAGACCGAGCGGCTCCACCACCGTGCGGTGGATGGTGGAATGGTAGGACTGCGGGTGCTCGAGCGGCAGGCCGAGGTACTCGTCCAGCGCGAAGCCACGCACCTGCGATACGTCGATGGATTCGTCCTTGACGATCTTGGCGAGCGCCTGATAGGCGGCCAGCGGGCTGGAACCCGTGGCCAGGCCAAGCACCGCGTCCGGCTTGGCCTTGATGAGGTCCGCGACGGCACGGCCGTAGATCTGGCCGGCTTCTTCCTGGTTCTTGACAATGATGACTTCAGTCATAACTGTTCCTTAGATATCTCCATTGTTGTGGTGATGGTTACAGATGTTCGGCAATAAGCCCGATCAGGCGTTGCGCCAGGCGATGCCGCTGCCTTCGAGGTCGAAGGTCTCGGTGCTGCCGTCCGCCAGCGTGACCGTCGTGGTCTGCGGCTCCTCGGTGTTGTTGATCACGCAGTAGATGCCCCGTTCGGGGAAGTGCGCGACCTCGCATTCGGGGTTGGACGAGCTCCATGCCGCATACTTGTCCTCGTTGTGGGAGGCGTAGAACAGGATGCGTTCGAGCAGGCGCGCGTTCGCCGCCGAGTACGGAAGCCCGGACACGTACACGCCACGGCCCTTGCCGTATTCGTTGACGGCGAGCTGTACCTGGCCGTTGTCGGCGCGCAGCAGCGTCACGTCCTCGTTGATCGGGTAGGTGTTGGCCACCGGCTCGCCGAAGTCGATGCCGCCGAGCGGTGCTTTGCCCTGACCGCCGCCGCAGCCCGACAGCGGGATGCGGTAGCCGGCTTCCTCCCAAGCCTTGCGGGCTTCGGGATCGACATGCACGTCTTCGGTGATGAAGTGGTCCGGGGTGACCGGCGGGAAATACTTGTCGATGGACAGGGTCTGGAAGCGCTCCTCATCCACGCCGAGCACGTCCGCGAGCTGGAAGAAGCGTCCGGCCTGGAAGCGTGGCAGGGAGCTCGGCTCACCGACGCCCACGAAGGCGCCGCCGCCGCGCACCCAGGCGCGCAGGGTCTCGGTGAGCTTCGGATTGGCCCATACGTCGCCGCCGGTGAATGCGGTATCGACCGGACCGCCGTTGATGATCACGTCGATGTCCGGGTCCACGCCGTGCTCGAGCACGTCGTCGAAGCTGATGAAGCGCACGTTGACGCGCATGCCGGAGAGGGATTCGAGGATGCCGTAGTACGAGTAGGTCTGCTTGTTCGGCAGCGCGTGGGCCACGGTGAAGGCCATCCAGGAGCGCATCTTGCCCCAGGAGTTGAGGATGGCCACGTTGAGCTCACCTTCGGCTGCCTTGCCATCGGTGCGGTCGTGGATGTCGCGGAATTCGTTGGCGATGTGCGTCACGGTGTCCACGAACTTCGGGAACTTGGCCGCGAGGGACAGGTAGCCGCCGTATCCCATGCGGGAGATCGGCGAGCGCAGGATAGCGCGGCGGGCCTTGCGCCAGTTGTCAAGGCCTTCGATGCTCGGGTCGTTGCCCTCGTAGAAGGTGTCCGGGAAGAAGTACGGCAGGAAGCGGCCTTCGGTGTACTTCACGCCGGGGATGTCCGCGATCATGCGGGTGGTGGTGCCGTCGCCGATGGAGCCGACCACGGCGTCCAGGCCCAGATCGCCGAAGCCCTCCTTGTAGGGCTCGGTGCCGATCCACTGATCGCCGAGGAACATCATCGCTTCCTTGCCGGCCGCGTGGGACATGTCGGCGAGCTTCTTGACGTTCTCGCGCACGAAGCCGGAAAGGAAGTCGATCCAGTCGCGCTGCGCCTTGCGGGGCACGCGCCATGCGGAGTTGTAGGCACCGCCGTCCACGAAGTCCTCGGGGCGCAGACGGTAGCCGTACTGCTTCTCGAAATCGTCGAGCGCCTGCGGGGAGACCGTGCAGGAGCAACCGAACCAGTCCACCACCTTTTCGCGATGCTTCGGATCGAAGAGCAGGGTGAACTGGTAGAAGAACGTGGTGAAGCGCACCACATCCACCTGCGGGTTGTCCTTGAGCCACTGCTCGAAGGTGTCGAACACGAACTTGCGGGTGGCCGGATGGTAGATGTCAAACGGGATCTCGTGCTCCTTGTCACCCCAGTTGTTGGTGAGGTGGTTATACATCTCGACAGGATCCCAGATGATGTAGGCCATGAAGGAGACCGTGTACTCATGCATCGGGGTAACGCCCGTCACGTGCACGGTGTCGGCATCGGCGTCCAGCGTCCAGTGTTCGGGGGCGACCACATCTCCGGTGGTGCGGTCGACCACTTCCCAGTACTTGTGCGGGTCGGCGTCACGGTTGGGCGTCAGCTGTTCGGCGAAGAACCCGTCCATCAGCGGCACATCCACGGCATCGGATTCGGCCAGCACACGGTCGGTCAGCAGGTAGACCTGCGGCGTCTCGTCCATGTGCAGCGTGATCCACTCGTTGTGCGCGCGGGTCGGGAAGTATGCGCTGTAAATCTTCTTGCCAAGTGCCTGAACGGCTTCGTCCAGGTGTGTGCCGTCAGAGTTGCGGATGGCGTCGGCGCCCCACAGCTCAGCGAGCTCCTTGGTTTTCTCGGCGAAGTTCTCTTCGCTGGGAATCGTAAAACGCCCAGTGCTCATGAGCGCTCCTCTCTGTATTTCAGATAGGTTGTTAATATTGTTAACAAAATGAATTCTATCATGCGCTCCGGTCGTCCGGAAGCGTACGACAGCCGCGCGCCCCACTGCACTGGCGACGGCGAACAGCGCACGTCGGATTGACGTGGGACTCAGGGATACAGGCGATCAAACGCTAATATGCCTCGCCGTAAGTTCGTTGATTAATTCACTACCCCTCAGTCCCGCTTCGCCGGGCCAGCTCGTCCTGCAATTGTGGATGCGCTTCGCGCGCGGTTGACCGG
>NZ_JFAN01000040.1:0-27230 GCF_006408855.1 Bifidobacterium sp. UTBIF-68
TTGCTTAACGGCAACGTCCATCAGAGGGGCCAGCACCACATGACAATTGTGAAACGGACCGCTAAGCAATCACCGATCACTGACCGGCATCGGCGTTCGTGCCGGAGCCGGCACCATCAGTAGCATCGGCATCAGCAGCGCCATCGTCGGCAGTGATGTTCTCGATGTCACCGCCCCACTGCTGCTGCAGCTTGGTGATGTTGTCGGCCTCGGCGAACACCATCCAACGTTTGCCGACCAGCAGTCGCCAATCGCCCCGGGCCTTCTCGTTATTCGAATACTGTGCCAGCAGCTCGGCGATCTTCACCTTGATCGGGGCCTTGCCCACTGCGGCCATCGTCTCGGACTCGAACGAAACGAACGCCATACGCGGCTCTGCGCACATCTGTACTGTTGAGACACCGGGCAGACCGCCCGTATCCATACCCTGCCAGCCGGCCGTGCACGTGCCGGCGGCCTGTTCGATGCCCTGTTCCATCTGCTGGGTGCTCTCCACCGGGGCTTTGTCGTTATCCGGCAGAATCAAACCGTCCGGGAACAGTACGCCCACGGCCACACCGACCACCAGACACGCACAGGCCAGCACCATGCATACGATGCCGCCCCCACCGACACCTCCGTGCGTCGAGCTGCGCGGCATGGTGGAGCGCGCGCCGATCACGAACATCAGAGTGAGCCCTATGAGCACCGCGGCGGCGACCGCAATGTACCGGCCGGGCATGTCGACGAGGAAAGGAATGGCATAGGGCGCGATCTCATGTACGGCGGATGCCGCACCCGCCGCAACAGCAAGGAGACCCGTCACCAGCGCCAAACGCCGCAGCACCTTCGATGCAGGACTGTCTACTCTCAGTCGCGCCGCGCGTCTGCCTGAAGGGCGCGAACCTTGGCGACCGCCGCGCGCGCTCCGGGACCGGGGAGCGTCCTCATACTCCGCACCGTCGAAAAAGTCGTATTCCTCGTTGTTCTTCCCCATAAGAGTTCCCTCTCGTCCGGCTGATTGCCAGTATATCGCTGTAGGGCCGAGACGGTCGTCATCCCATGGGATGAACGCGAGACCGGCGGAAGGCGTTATAGACGATCCCCGTTTCGCAGCAGCGACGCAAATTCTCGAAAACAACCCAATGTTCGAGAATTTCGTGCACTGACCGACTCCCAGCGACGCAAATTCTCGGGAGATGGGCAATTCTCGAGAATTTCGTGCACTGAGGGATCTCAGTGCGAGTATCCGCAACTGCAAGCATCGGCGACGCCTGCGCAAAAAAGAACCCCGGCGGGTTGGCGCCGGGGAGAGAAAGGAGAGAGAAGAAGAAAGGGGTTCAATTATCGGGAACTGCTGCTGTTCCTGATCAGCTTTCCGCTGACATTTCTTATATAACCACTGGTTTCTGTGTCTAATGCTGATGTTTTCTGGGAATAACCTGAGAATCTCAGTATCCTGCGCGCACGCCCTCCCGCGACTACCGCATGCTGTGTTTCCGCACTGGGCGCTAAACTTGACCGCAGTATTGTCATTCAAGGAGTTTCTCTATGCTGCTGTCCGACCGCGATATCATCGCCGCACAGTCCGCTGGTCATATTTCGCTCGAACCGTGGACTCCCGAAATGGTGCAGCCCGCTTCCATCGATGTCAGGCTGGATCGGTATTTCCGCCTCTTCAACAACCACGCCTACACCTATGTCGACCCTGCCGAGAATCAGGGGGCGCTCACCGAACAGTTCGAGGTTGGCCCCGATGAGCCCTGGATCCTGCATCCCGGCGAGTTCGCATTGGGATCCACTTGGGAATATGTGAAGCTGGACCCGACTATAGCCGCACGACTTGAGGGCAAGAGCTCGCTCGGACGTCTGGGCATCCTGACCCATTCGACCGCGGGTTTCATCGACCCTGGCTTCGAGGGGCACATCACGCTTGAGCTGTCGAACGTCTCCACGCTGCCGGTCAAACTGTGGCCTGGCATGAAGATCGGCCAGATGTGCTTCTTCCAGTTGAGCTCGCCGGCCGAGCATCCGTACGGCTCTGCAGGTACCGGCTCACATTATCAGGGCCAGCGCGGCCCGACACCGAGCCGCTCATACGTGAACTTCTACCGAGCTCATATCGACGACTAATCCGTATACCGACCGGCCGCTGATGTGTGGAACATCGGCTCGACCGGTTGGCTGGCGCTTCGGCATCAATGCCGGAGCACTCATGTACGCCAAGGAGATGCAATGACCAACAGTGATGGCGGTTTTCAATTTGACTTCCAGCAGCATCAGGAACCAATCAAGCCGGTAGTGCCTCCCCTGCCGGGACAGGGAGCTTCTGCACAGCAGCAACCGCAGGGATCCGCTGCAAAGGATCCCGCTGATCAGGAGCCGACGGCATGGCCTTCCCTGCAGTGGCCCGATTATGGTGCCGCTGCAACAGGTGCCGCCGCGACCGGCACAGGCGTTGCAGGCGGCGCAGGTGTTGCAGGCAATGTACAGCCCACCCAGGCGATGCCGGCACCGACGTCTCCGGCACCATCCAATTATTCGAGCTCGGCCGATGCGCCGGCATGGGGCACGGTTCCGGTCGCCCGACCGGTACAATCCGCGCAACCCGCGCAGCCGACGCAGCCGGCACAGCAAGCGCAACCTCAGCCTCCGCTCTCCGAGGCGACACAGGCATTCCAGCCATTTCCCGCAACACCGCAGCCGACGCCCGCCCCGGCGCCTCCGACCCAGCCAATCGCAGAACCGGTCCAGCCAATCGCACAGCCGGCAGTCGAATCACAACCAATCGTCCCTGCCGCCGGACAACAACAGTACGTCTGGGATCAGGCCACGCAGAGTTTCCGCCCGGTAGCCCCGGTAGCCCCGGCCGAAGCGTCGGCTCAGCCAATCCAGCCGGCTCAGCAGTCGCCGTACGGCCAGCCCACGCAAGCGATGCCGTACACCCCGCCGACACAACCGCTCCAACAGCCCGTGAGCCCTGAAACCAGTGAAGAAGCCACGCAGCTGTTCCAGCCGACTCAGCCGCCGACGGTTGTCTCAACGCCGAATGCGGCGGTTCCCCCGCTGGGGAGCCCGACATCGCCTTCTCAGGATCAGGCCACGCAGGCGTACTCGCCGCTGGCCCAACCTCCGGCCGTACCGCTGTCCGCCGAATCGGCCGCAACCGCGGCGAACGGCGAGATTCCCGCCGACGAAGAGGCGACGCAGGTGTTCCAGCCGGTGACCAATCCACCCGCTCGTCTCGCCGGCACAGAAGAGCCGGCGCAGCCGCTCCCGCCTGCCATCTCCCCATTCGAGCAGTTCGAAGATGAGGATGATGCCGACTCCGGCGACGGTAATGGCCGAGGGCAGCATAACGGCGGCGCCGACAAGAAGGATACGCGCAAGATCGCGATCACCGCGGCAATCGTGGTGGTAGTAGTCGCATTGATCGGCGGCCTGTTCCTGTGGCGATCCAACAGCAGCAAGGTCAGTCAGGCAGCCGCGCTGACCGAATGCAAGGTGGTTGCCAAGCAGTACGACGCAGCCAAGAAGAAGCTGGAAAGCGCCGTGACCAAGGGGCAAAGCACCTCTCAAACAGCCAAAGGCAAGGTGGCGGACAGCACGACCATCGATACGCTGAACGCCGCCGTGGAGAAGGGGCAGAACCCTGCAGACACCGCCAGCTGCAATTCCAACCTGTCCGCAGACCAGCTCAAGCAGCAGGTCAAGGACATGCAGGGGAACGTCGACACGGTGACCGACCAGACGGATGCCATCAACAGCGCCATCAAAGCCGTGACCGCCTCGCAGAAGACCGCTGACGCCGATGCCAAGAAGAGCAAGCTCAGCTCGGCTGTTTCCCAGGCACAGGCCACGTTGACCGGTTCCGCTGGCAGCGTCGCGGATGAGAATACCCGCACCGCCCTGCAGACGGCGATCACCACCGCGAACAACGTGATGAACAGCTCGAATCCGTCCGACGCCGATATCGACAATGCCATCTCCGCCTTGCAGAAGGCGGAATCGGATGTGAACGCCTCGATGCAAGCCAAGCAGAAGGCGGACGCTGAGGCCAAGGCCAAGGCAGACGAAGAAGCGAAGAAGCAGGCCGAGGAAGAAGCCCAGCAGCAGCAACAGCAGCAACAACAGAATGGCAACGACCAGTCCAACGGAGGCGATCAGTCCACGGACGGCGGCGACAGCTCCACCTCCGGATCGACCAACTGAACTAAGCTCTCGACCATTGAGCCGTAGTAACGGCCGGCCGCCCCTCATTAGGGAGCGGCCGGCCGTTATGCTTCCAGCGACTACTTCCTGGCCATGGCGCGCAGCACGGCCTTGCGCAGCTCGGAAGCCACCAGCACAATGGCCGCCAATCCGATGCATTCCAGCCATGCCAATGCGCTCAGAGGCGTGGTGCCGAACGCCGAATTCAGGAACGGCACGTAAATCACCACAAGCTGCAGCACGATCGAAAGCCCGATCGCGCCCCACAGCCACTTGTTGGAGAAGAGACCGACGAACGCGGACTGCAGGTGGGAGCGGGAGGCGAGCGCGTTGAACAGCTGGGCGAACACGAGAATCGTGAAGCCCATCGTGCGCGCCTCGACCATCTGCGCCTCATGGCCTACGGCCTCCACCGAACGGTCGGTGAACAGGCCTCCGGACAGATGCATGTCCATGCCGATCAACGTGACGATGGCCATGATGATGCCGATGTAGACGATGTCGCCCCACATCGAGGCGTCAATCACGCGGTCAGTGACGCGGCGGGGCTTGCGGCCCATCACGTCATCGGTCTGCGGGTCGACGCCCATCGCGAGCGCGGGCGCGGCATCGGTCAAGAGGTTGATCCACAGCAGCTGCGTGGCGAGCAGCGGCACGGTGACGCCCACGGTCTCCGGCTGGCGGATGCCGAGGAAACCGGCCAACACCACGCCGAGGAACACGGTGAACACCTCGCCCACGTTCGAGCTCAGCAGGTAGCGCAGGAACTTGCGGATGTTGTCGAAGATCACGCGGCCTTCGCGCACGGCGGCCACGATGGTGGAGAAGTTGTCGTCCGCGAGGATCATCTTGGCGCTTTGCTTGGTGACCTCGGTGCCGGTGATGCCCATGGCCACGCCGATGTCCGCAGACTTGACGGCGGGGGCGTCGTTGACGCCGTCGCCGGTCATGGCCACGATGTTGCCTTGGCGTTGCAGGGATTCGACGATCTTCAATTTATGTTCGGGTGCCACTCGCGCGTATACGGAGACGTCTGCGGTGGCCTTGTCGAGTTCGGCCTCGCTGCCCAGCTGGTCGAGCTGGTCGCCGGTCAGCGCTTTGCCGTCCTTGGCGATGATGCCCAGGTCGGAGGCGATGCGGGCCGCGGTGAGCGGATGGTCGCCGGTGATCATCACCGTGCGGATGCCGGCGCGATGCGCCTCGGCCACGGAATCGCGGACTTCGGTGCGCGGCGGGTCGATGATGCCGACCATGCCATTCCAGATCAGGTCGGTTTCGATGGCGTCGGCCTGGTCGGCGATGTCCGCCACCTGGCCGGCCGCGTTCACCGTGACACCGGGCACATCGGCAAGGCTGCTGGTCTCCAGCGGACGGCAGGCTTCGCCCAACGTGCGGTATGCCTCGGAGGAGAGCCGTTCGACAGTGGCGAGGATCGACTGGCGGTCGCCTTCGGTGAGTTTGCGCACCTGGCTGCCCACGCGGATGCGGGAGCAGTAGCTCAAAAGCACGTCGGGCGCGCCCTTGGCGAACACGGTGAGCTTGCCGGAGTCGGTGTCGTCCTTGGCGATGATGGACATGCGCTTACGTTCGGAGGTGAACGGAATCTCACCCACGCGCGTGAAGCGCTTCGCCTTGTGGTCCGCCTTGACCTTGCGGGCGGCCACGATCAGCGAGACTTCAGTCGGGTCGCCCACGGTCTCCCAACGGCCATTGGCATCCTGGCGCAGCTCGCCATCGTTCGCCAGCGTGCCGGCGAGCAGCGTGGCCACTACCTCATCGGCCACGACCCGAGCCTGCTCGCTGTCCGAGCCGGAGCCATCGGCCATGACCATACGGCCCTCGGGCGAGTAGCCGGTGCCGGTGATCTGCACCTCGCCAGACGGGGTCACCACGCGCTCCACCGTCATCTCGTTGCGGGTCAGCGTGCCGGTCTTATCCGAGCAGATCACGGATGCGGAGCCCAGCGTCTCCACCGAATGCAGTTTCTTGACGATAGCGTTGTGCGCGGCCATGCGCTGCACGCCGAGCGCGAGCACCACGGTCAGGATCGCGGCCAGGCCTTCCGGCACGGCGGCCACGGCCAGCGAGACGGCGAGCAGCAGGGAGTCGATCACGTCATGGATATCGTGGAACCCTTCCAGCACGGCGAGCGCCACCAGCACCACGACGGCGATGATGCACACCGCGATGCCCAGAATCTTGGAGACGTAGTCCATCTCCTTCTGCAGCGGGGTCTTCTCGTCTTCCGTGGCGGAGAGCATGTCGGCGATCTTGCCGACCTGCGTGTTCATGCCGGTTCCGGTCACTATGGCGCGACCTGTGCCCTGCGTGACGGACGTGCCGTTGAACACCATGTTGGCTCGGTCGCCCAAAGCCTTGGCGGCGGCCAGCGTGTCCGGCTTCTTGCCGACCGGCACGGATTCGCCGGTCAGACTCGCTTCGGCGATGCGCAGGCTCGCCGCGTTCACCAGACGGCCGTCGGCGGACACGGAGTCGCCCTCGGCAAGCACGATGATGTCGCCGGGCACCACGTCGACGGTGTTGATGCGCTGTACCTTGCCGCCGCGCATCACCGAGGTCTGAGGCGCGGTCATTTGGGCGAGCGCCTCCACCGCGGCCTCGGCCTTGGCCTCCTGGATGTAGCCGAGGACGGCGTTGACGATCAGAATCAGCACGATGACCAGCGCGTCGAACGGGAGCGCCTCTCCCCCTTCGGCACCGGGTACGGCGTTGGCTTTCTCGATGAACCAGGCAATCACCGAAATCACAGTGGCGGCAAGCAGCAGGTACACCAGCGGATCCTGGAACTGGGCCAGGAACTTCTTCCATTTCGGTACGGGCGGAGCGCTGGCGAGTTCGTTCGGGCCGAATTTGGCCAGTCGGCGGCTGGCTTCCTCTTCGCTCAGGCCCTGTTTCGGGTCGACATTCAGGGCTTTGGCCACATCCTCGGCACTTGTCAGGCTGGGATCGGCGTCGCCGAGCAGGGCCTGCTGGGCGCGCACTTCTTCTGATTCCGCGATCTCGTTCGTTGCGGTCGCGGATAGTGTGGACTGATCTGTAAGGCGATCATCCATGATGTTCTCCTTGGTATAGCCGCGGAGTAATCAGTTCTGCGAGCGCACCGGGTTATCTCCCCCGATCATCGCAGGACTGCGCGGTTATGGACATCGACGCAACTGCTGCCGATGCATACGGTTGCTATTATTCCATAACCGATAGGTGCGCTTGGCGTACAGCGTAATGGTGTTTTGCCTAGTGGGCAGGATCGTAAAAATTGAAGGATTAAGCTTTTTCTCTCCCCCAGTCAGCTTCGCTGACAGCCCGTCCTGCAATCAGGGACGCGCTGCGCGCGGCATCCAACTGGTTCGCCTGCCGGCTCACACGCTGCCTACAAACAGCTCCGCTGTTTGCTTCACGGCAACGTCCCATCAGAGGGGGCCAGCACCACACAACAAATATCGGGACGGACCACTAGAACAGTCGCCGCAACCAGGCTTCGGCCAGTTCGGGCCAGCATTGCACGGCCGGCACGATGTGTTCTGCACTGCCGTGGTAGGCGGTCTCCTCATTGGCCAGGGAAAGCCCGTGACGTCCTTCGGGGAACAGATGGGCCTCGACGCTCACGCCGGCTACCCGGCAGGCCGCGATGAGCATCAGCGTGTTCTCCACAGGCACGGTGGCGTCGTTCATCGTGTGCCAGACGAACACAGGCGGCGTCTTGGCATCGATATGCTTCTCGATTGACAGCTTGTCGCGCAGCGCCTGATCATGATCATGCGCGCCCAGCAGGTATTGGAAGCTGCCGCGATGCGCGTATTCGCCGGATGTGATTACCGGATAGGCGAGCATCAGCGCATTCGGGCGCACCTCGTCCGGATCGTATCCGTGTTCGTGCAGATCGTCATCGCCGGCCGTGGTGGCGAGGTTCGCCGCCAGATGCCCGCCTGCGGAAAAGCCCATCACGGCGATTCGTTCGGGGTCGGCGTGCCATGCTTCCGCGTTCGTACGAATCAACCGCATGGCCTCGGCCGATTCGACCAGCGCCACCGGGTAATGGCTGCGCCGCACCGAATACCGCAGCACGAACACGTTGAAGCCTTTGGCCAGAAAACGCAGGGCCACCGGCTCAGCCTCGCGGTCGGAAGTCATGACATATCCGCCGCCGGGGAGAATCAGGATTGACGCGCGGACTCGGCCCGGCTGGAGATCCGGGCTGTCGTCCGGCACATAGCCGATGAATTGCGCCTCGCTGCCGTCGAAGCCGGTAATGGTCTGCTGAATGTACTGCATTGCGCCCCCTGCAGGTCGTGCATCAAAGTGCTCACGCGATTGGTGCCCGCGTGTTCAGGAATCATGATAAATGCGCGACGGTACGGAGACGGAGCGGCATGATGCCTTTCGCCGCGCATGTGACATGTGTATCGCTTTGCCGCAAGCATCCACCGGCGGCAGTGGGTCGTCAGTCCGGATCCGCGGCTGTGGTGGCAGCATCGCGCAGGCTGGCGGCCATGGCGCGGTCGCGCGCGGTTTTGGTCAGGCGCAGGCCGATGGTCACTGCAATCAAAACGATGGTGCAGGCGATCCACAATACGCGCCCGCCGAAGCGGCTGATCATCCAGCCTCCGGCCAGCGGGGCCAGCGCGATCGAGAGCGACCACAGCACGTTGTACATACCCTGATAGGTGCCGCGCGCATCAGCCGGAGCCAGTGCGGCAACCGTAGTGGTGGCGATGGGGAAGGTGCCCAGCTCTCCCAGCGTCCACAACATGACGGCGAGCGCGAAACCCGCCCACGAGTCGGCCACGGTCTGCACGGCGTACCCGATTACGGTCACGGCGAGGCCGGCGATCAGCACACGGGAGTTGCCCATGCGCGCGAACAGCTTCATCGCCGGGACTTGCAGCAGACACAGCATACCGCCGTTGATCGTGAGCAATACCGAATAGTCGCCAAGGTCAAGACCAAGGTCGGTCATGGCGATTGGCAGACCTGACGTGCTCTGGAAATAGACGAGGAAGTATCCGAACATCAGTACCGAGAACATGAGGAAAGGCACGTCGGTCATGGCGCGACGCCAGTTGCGCAGCATGGAGGCTTTGGCGTCGGCCCGGGCGGTGGCGGCCGGTGCTGCGCCGGCATCACCGTCCAGAGCAGCATCATCGGTCAGAGCAGCATCATCGACCAGGGCAGCGGCAACGGTCGCGGAGTCCCCAGTAGCGCGTCCTGAGCCATCCCACGGTTTCGGCACAGCGATTCCCAGATGCCTGACCTCGCGGAAGAAGGCAATAAGCAGCACAGTGACGCCTACCATCACGGCCGCCTCGACATAGAACATCAGCGAATACGACACCTTGACCAATTGATTGGCCACAATCGGACCAATCGCATACCCACAGTTGATGGCCCACGACTGCAGCACATACGCGCGCTGTTGACGTTCGGCGGGCACCACATCGGCGATGTAGGCGGCGATTGCCGGGCTCGGCAGCGAAGCGAACGCGCCATACACGAACAACGCCGCGCCCAACGACACCGGCTCGACCAGCACCGACACCACCAGCAAGGCTGCCGCCGCGCCGATCTCACCGATGATGATCATGGACTGGCGTCCGAAGCGGTCGGACAGCATGCCGCCGAACAGGCAGCCGATGATCGCGCCGAAGCCGTACATGGCCACCACGGCACCGACCACGCCTTCATCGATATGCAGCGCGGACACCAGATATATGGAGAGGAATGACGTGACGAAGCGCCCCATCCACAGGATCAGAATCGCCAGCCAAAGCCCCCAGTACAGCGGGGACAGTCCAAATATCTCGCGTTGCTTCTTCGCCTCTTGTCTCACCTCTGATACTGTACTCGCGATGCATGCGCGCCGGGCTCGGGCAGTCATTTGGCGCGGGGTGCTGGGACAATGTCACCTATGGCTATGAAAAAGGGACCGACCAAGGGGTCGGGTGGAAAGCATCGTAATAAGTTGAAGGGCTATGGCCCCACGCCGAAGGCCGAGGACCGCGTGTATCACAAGGCGTATAAGGCCAAGCAAATCGCCGAGCGTCGTATGCGCTCCGACCCGCGTCTGGCGGCCCGCCGTCGCGTGGACAAGTTCGCGTCGGCCGACACTTCCGACCTGGTGTTCGGCCGCAATTCCGTGCTGGAGGCGCTGCGCGTGGGCGTGCCGAGCTCCACGCTGTACATCATGTCGCGCATCGAGCACGATGACCGCACGCGCGAAATCGTGAAGATCGCAGGCATGAACGGTCTGCACATGCTGGAGGCCGACCGTCTGGAGATGGATCGCATCGCCCGCTCGGGCAACCATCAGGGCGTGATTCTGAAGGTGAATCCGTACCAGTACTCCTCGTTGCATGAGCTGGTGGAGCGTGCCGAGAAGAAGGCGAAGGCCATGGAGGCCGTGAATTCCGCGGCCATGCGGATCGCTTCGCGTCCGCTGTTCATCGCTTTGGATGGCGTGACCGATCCGCAGAACCTCGGTGCAGTGATCCGTTCGGCCGCCGCATTCGGCGCGAACGGTGTGATCCTGCCGGAGCGCCGCTCCGCATCGGTGAACGCCGCGGCATGGAAGGTGTCCGCAGGCGCGGCCGCGCATATGCCGGTGGCCCGCGTGGTGAACCTGAACAAGGCCATCGAAGGGCTGAAGGAACGCGGCTATTACGTGGTTGGCCTGGACGGCGGTGGCGACAAACTCGTCGGTGAAACCGGTTTTGAGGCCGATCCGCTTGTGGTGGTGCTTGGCTCCGAGGGCAGCGGCCTGAGCCGTCTGGTCCGTGAGGCTTGCGACGCCATCGCCGGCATTCCGATCAGCTCAACGGTGGAGTCGCTGAACGCCTCGGTGGCTGCCGGCATCAGCCTGTACGCCGTGGCACACGCCCGCCGCGAAGCCGCGAAGTAATCGCAACCGCAATTATGCACCGCTTATAGTGAAGCCCCTCAATGCGAGGGGCTTCATGCTTAATGGCTCCAGCAATTTCGGACTTGCCTACGGCAAGCCCAACCCACCCTCACTCGGCTACCGCCTCGCTCGGGGCTCGCCTACGGGCAACCCACTGGGTTGCCCGCTTAACGGCTCGCCCATACAGCCGCGTCGGGGTCGTCATCGGGGTTGTAGCCGTCGTCGGCGTTGTAGGTGTATTCGTCGTCAATCACACCGGCATCGGCTTCGGCGTTGAGCTCGTCAAGGGCCTTCTTGTCGAGCTTGTAGTTCGGCAGGACGTTGTCGATGTAACTGGTCACGGCCTCACCCATCGGCACATCATGGCCGGCCTTCTCGGCGAGGAACCAACGGTGGTCGAGCACCTCATGGAAGAACTGCGCCGGCTCGATCTGCGTCCGATATTCCGGCGGAATCATGCGCACGGTCGGCTCGTACACCTCGCGCATCCAATCGGTGGCCACGATCTCGAGGTCCTCGCCGTCGCGCCACGTGGACGCGCGGTAGGCGTCAAGGTCATTGAGCAGGCGACGGGCCTGATTCTCCTGCACATCCAGACCGGTCAGACGCAGCAGCTTGCGGTTGGCATATCCTGCATCCACCACGCGCGGACGCACCAGCACGCGCTTGCCATCCTCAGCGGTCTTCATCTCAAGCTCGTCCACGTCGAAGCCCAGCTCGTTGAGCTTGTTGACACGCTGCTCGATCTTCCACATCTCGTCCGGCCCGAACTTATCGGTGTCGGTGAGCGCGCTCCACAGCGAATGGTACCGATCGACCAGACGGTTGCCAACCTCGATCTCGTCCACATCGCTCGGCAGCAGACGTCCGGAGGCAAGGTCCATCAGTTCGCCGATGATGTTCGTGCGGGCCAGATCGATATCGTATTCACGCTGGCCATCGGTGAGCTGCACCTGCAGGTCACCGGTCTCGGCATCCACGAGGAATGCGGAGAATGCGTCGGCATCACGCAGAAACAGTACGTTCGAGAGGGACACGTCGCCCCAATAGAAACCGGCCAGGTGCAGTCGCACCAACAGCACCGCAAGAGCATCGATCAGTCGCTCCGCAGTATCATGCTGCAGATTGCGCGCGAACAGCGCACGGTACGGCAGCGAGAATCGCAGATGTCGGGTCACCAGAATGGCCTCCAGCGGCTCGCCGTTCTTGTCATGGCGGCCGGTCACCACGGCGATCGGGGTCACGGTGGGCAGCTCGAGCTTCTGCAACCGGCGAAGAATCTCGTATTCCCGCTCGGCGACCTGACGGGTGATCTCCTTCATGGCGTAGACTTCGTCGCCCACGTGCACGAAACGCACAACGTGGCGGGAGATGCCTCGCGGCAGGTTGGCGAGCAGCTCCTCGGGCCATGTGGCCAACGGCTTATGCCAGGGCAGCGTGAACATCTTCGGGTTCGAGCTGGCGGCGGTGATCTTCAATGCCTGCGGTTCCACTGAATTGGCATGTTCGTCTTCGGCTTTGACAGACGTGGCCTTCAGTGCGCGCGGATCCATCTGGGGCAATGCATTCAACTCCATGCGTTCGATTTTACGTGTGCTGCAGGATGTAGGCCATGCAATGACACCCCATGCCGGCAAGTTCGGCATAAGAAAAGCTCTATTAAACAAGAATTGACATATGCTTGCGGACTACCCCTCAGTCGGCTTCGCCGACAGCTCCCCTGACAAGGGGAGCCAAGGAAAGGATCTATGTCAATTCTGGTTTAACAGAGAAAAAGAAAAGCCCCGCAGCTATGCAGGGCTTTTCCAACGAGGTTATAAGAGAGGAAGAGAAATAACCTCGTTTAATGGTTGGCAAAGCCGCAAGGCCTTACCAAGTGTTGATACTGATCGCTCAGTTCAGACGCAGCTCGGTCGACGGAGCGAACAGGTGCATCTTGGCCGGGTCGATCTTGATCTTGACGGTCGCACCGACCTTCGGAAGCGCACGCGGGTTCACACGAATCGTGGTGAGCTTGTTCTGGTCGGACATGACCTGGGAGGCCTCGGCGGCGGAGCCATCGGTGATGATGTTGCCGTAGATGTAGCCATCGGAGCCCAGATCCTCGACGTTGACGACCTTCAGGGAGAAGGCGTTCGGGTCGTCGGAGGCGGCCAGGCTGGCGTCCTCAGGACGGAAGCCGACCACGATCTGGTTGTTGTCCTCGGCGGTCAGCTTGTTGACGGCCTCGGCCGGCAGATCAACAGTGTCCTCACCGATCTTCGCCTTGCCGTTGACCACCGGGTGGGTGTTCAGGTTCATCGACGGGGAGCCGATGAAGCCGGCGACGAAGACGTTGGCCGGGCGATCGTACAGCTCGGTCGGAGCGCCGACCTGCTGCAGGATGCCGAGCTTGATGACGGCGATGCGGTCGCCCATCGTCAGAGCCTCGGTCTGATCGTGGGTCACGTACAGGGTGGTGACACCCAGCTGACGCTGCAGAGCGGCAATCTGGGTACGGGTCTGGACACGAAGCTTGGCATCGAGGTTAGAGAGCGGCTCATCCATGAGGAAGACCTTCGGCTCACGAACGATTGCACGGCCCATGGCCACACGCTGACGCTGACCACCGGACAGAGCCTTCGGCTTGCGGTCGAGGTACTCGGTCAGGTCGAGGATCTCGGCGGCCTTCTCGACGCGCTTGCGGATCTCTTCCTTCGGAGTGCCGGCGATCTTCAGGGCGAAGCCCATGTTGTCGGCAACGGTCATGTGCGGGTACAGAGCGTAGTTCTGGAACACCATTGCGATGTCGCGGTCCTTCGGCTGCATCGTGGTGACATCCTTGCCACCGATGAGGATGCGGCCCTTGTTGACCTCTTCCAGGCCGGCGAGCATACGAAGGGTCGTAGACTTACCGCAGCCAGAGGGGCCGACGAGGACGAGGAACTCGCCATCCTTGATATCAAGATTCAGATCATCCACAGAGGGCTTGTCGTTGCCCGGGTAGATACGAGTGACGTGGTCGAAAACGACTTCTGCCATAATTGCAATCCTTTCAGAGGCAGGTACGTGCCTCACGATCCGTGGTAAAGGGATTTATTCTTTACTGTGCTTCGACCTGTCGCCACCGACTACAACATTGCTTTCGGAAACTGCAAGCTTCAGCGTTTACTTTTTCCGGTTCAGTGAAGGTTCTCTTCGTTGAGCCAAGTTTCACTATACACGGCATATGCACAAAAACAAGGCCCGGAATGCGAAAATTTTCGCACCGCGTGTCGCGTGAAAGCAGCGCGGCACAGCACGGCGAGACCCGGCGTTACCCTAGAATCATGGAACACGATCCACTGGTCAGCATCATCATCCCGGTCTACAAGGTCGAGCAGTTCCTCGACGATTGTGTGACAAGCATCACATCGCAGACGTATGCCAATCTGGAAATCCTGCTGGTCGACGACGGCTCGCCCGACCACTGCCCCGCCATGTGCGACGCCTGGGCGGCCACGGACGCGCGCGTACGCGTCATCCATAAACCAAACGGCGGCCTTTCGGATGCGCGCAACGCCGGCATCGCGCAGGCCACCGGCGACTATATATACTTCGCTGATTCCGACGACACTGTCGCCCCCACATTGGTCGAGGATTGCCTCGCAGCCATGCGCAAGTACGACGCCGATCTGGTGATGTTCCAGTTCGACACCATTTCAGAGAACGGCAAGCCGCTGCTCTCCAACTATCGCCACAACGACTTCACCGAAGTGCAGGTGCTCACACCGGTGGAGGCGCTGAAAAAGCAGGTCAAGGCCGAAATCGACGGGTATTTCTGGGCGTTCCTCGCCCCGGCATCGACCTATCAGAACAACGATTTCTCGTTCCCGGTCGGCCGTAAAATCGAGGACCTCTCCCGCATCTGCAATGTGATCGGCGCCGCCACGCGCGTGGTGCGGATTCCCAAAGTGCTCTACCACTACCGTATGCGCGAAGGTTCGATCACCTCCAGCTGGGACCCCAAGCTTACGCGCGACTGGACCCGCGCCGCCGACGATCGCGAAGACTATATTCTCGAGCATTTCCCGGAGCTCAAGGGATTCATGACGCTGCAGCAGCTGAATTTCTTCGCGAATCTCGACTATGAGACCATCCGCCAATCGATGATCGCCGGCCTCAAAATCGACCCCGAAGATGCGGACGCGATTCGCCGGCACATCGACCGACTGACCAAGACCGCCAGCGAAAGCGACGAACCGATCCCGGATACGCTGCGCGAACTGCTGAGCCTGGTGAAGGTGGGCATCACCAAGCTCGCGGACAATGCCGCGGATGCACTGGGTTCCAGTGCCACGGACGCCTTGGCCGCGAGCTCGGACGACGCGCCTGCATGGCTTCTCCCGGCGAGGAACCCGGAAGCCGCCGGCACCGGAGCGGGCGCGGATGCTGCCGGCAAGGCCAAGTCGAACGACGAGCTGACGCTTGCCGAGCGGTTCCGCGACATGCGGGAGGATTGGCGCCAGCTGCGCATCCAGCACATCGAACATGCCGAGGAACGCAAGGAGAGACGCGAAGAGCGCAAGGCCGAGCGCCTCGCCGCCCGCAACGGCGTCACCTTCGAGGAGCGGCAGTAGCACAGCGCTAGCCTCACCGCTCAGCGGACGGTTGGCGGGATATAGTCGCTGAGATATCGCGCGAGCTGTGCAGAGGGATACGCAATAGGGCTTGGGCAATATGGGAGGCCCGAACCAACCTGAAAAGCCGCCGTTCACACGAAATTCCCAGACCATTTGCACGCGGCGTTGAACCTGGCGCGGTTATATGGAGTCAGGCCGCAACAGGCCAAACACATAACTGAATCCCTTCTTCTTCCTTCTCTCCTTCAAAGCCCGGCCCAAACAGCCGGGCTTTTCCTTTGGTGCCGTCCCCGCGCAGCCTACGCCGCCCACACCGCACCGCCGAGGCCAACAGCTAGGATGGCAGGGAGAGGAACATGACGGGAGGTCAAGGTCATGCGCGATATCAGGGTTGGGGTGGTCGAAGACGATCCCACCGCCTGCCAGAGAGTGCTGGATTATATGAACCAGTACCATAGCGAAACCGGCACGGAGTTCACAATCTCCGTTTTCGACGACGGCGAGAAGATCGTCGAGAAGTACACGCCCACGTACGACATCCTGCTGTTGGACATCGAGATGAAGCATATGGACGGCATGGCGGCCGCCCGGCAGATTCGCGAACGCGACGATTCCGTGGTGATCGTGTTCATCACCGCCGCCCCGCAATACGCCATCAACGGCTATGAAGTGCAGGCGCTCTCCTATCTGCTCAAACCGGTCCCCTATTTCGCGTTCCGCCAGGAGATCAAGCGTTCGATCGACATGGTCCGTCGTCGTGCGGACGATGCGATGCTGATCGACACCGGCGGCAAGCAGATGCGGGTGGAACTGTCCGATGTGCTGTACATCGAATCGATTCGGCACACGATCATCATTCACACGCTCGGCGGCAAACTATCGGTGACCGGCACGTTGAAGGATTTCGAGGAGCGACTGGCCGGGCAGAGTTTCTTCCGCTCGAATTCGTGTTATCTGGTGAATATGCAGCATGTGGTCGGCGTGGATGGTCAGGATTGCGTGATGTCGAACGGGGAGGCGCTGCGCATCAGTCGCCCGCGCAAGAAGGCGTTTCTGGTGGCGCTGGCCAATTATCTGGGATCAGGTGGGGCGACTTCGAATGTGGCCATCGGCGCCGCAGACAACGCAGCCGCCACAGCAACCGGCTCTGCGGCTGTCCCCATGGCAGCTGGATCTGCGGCAGCTCCCACGGCGACCGCCTCCGGCACCACCGCTGCAGTCGGAGTCTGACCGATGAACGGCAGCACCATCACCAACGCCCTGCCGGACATTCCGCGCATCTACACTGCGCTGTGCGAATGGCTGGCCTGCATCGTCTATATTCTGGCCATCTACCGCCGTGTACCGTGGCAACGGACGGCGGTGGTCAGCGCAGCCGGACTGGCCGGCATGATCGTCATCCAGTACTTTGACGGCATCATGCCATTATGGTTCTGGATCATCGGCATGCTGCTGGCGTTCGGCGGCATGTGGACGATTGTGCGGTTCGGCGCAGGCACCGGCAACCGCGAAGGCCTGTACATCACCGCGCGCGCGTTCGTACTGGGTGAGTTGGTGGCGTCGCTGCACTGGCAGTTGGTCATGTTCCTGAATCTGGGGGATACGGCCGCCGCCAAACAGTGGTATTCGCTACTGCTGCTGGCGTTGACGTACTCCCTATGCTTCTTCGCCGCCTGGCTGCTGGAGCGCGGCAACTTCGCCAGCGATCGGCCGACCGACATCTCGGTACCGTTGCTGCTCGGCACTGTGGCCATCACCATCGTGACGTTCGCGATGAGTAACCTGAGCTTCGTCTCCACCAATACGCCGTTCTCCGGAACCGTGGGGCAGGAGGTGTTCTACATCCGCACATTGGTGGATTTCTGCGGTTGCGCGATCCTCTACGCGCAGCAGGAGCAGGCGCGGCGCATGGCAGCAAACGCCGAGCTCGCCTCCATCAACGCACAACTGGCCAGCCAGCATCAGGAATATCTGGCGTCCAAGGAGAACATCGAGTCGATCGGACGGCTCGCGCACGATCTCAAGCATCAGATCGCGGCGCTGCGGGCGGAAGTCGACCCCGAGCATGCGGCGGCCGGCTTCGAACAGCTGGAGGCTTCGGTGGCGGCGGCGAGCGCCCAGCAGCACTCCGGGAACCCGGTGCTGGACGTGATCCTGACCACCAAGATGCGCACGTGCGCCGATCGTGGCATTACGCTGACGGCGGTGGCTGATGGCAAACTGCTCGCCGGCATGTCCTCGATGGATATCGCCTCGCTGTTCGGCAATGCGCTGGACAACGCCATCGAGGCGACCAGCAAACTGCCCGACCGGCAGCAGCGCCTGATTCGGCTGGCTTTGTATGGGCAGGGCCGGTTCATGGTGATTCGCGTGGAGAATTATTACGATTCGACGCTCAAGAAGGACTCGACCGGCGCGCTGCGCACGACCAAACGGGACGCATCACGGCATGGATTCGGCGTGAAGTCGATTCGTCACATCGTCGCGCAGTATGGCGGCGAGGTGACGATCCGCACCGAGGACCACTGGTTCGTGCTGACCGCGTTGATACCGCGGTGACGCCGCAGTTCAGCCGGCGATACCGCACGTTGCAGCCGGTGGCGCCACGGTGCAACCAGTGATGCAGCGTGGCAGCCGGTAATACTGCGTTGGAGCCAGCGATACCGCAGTATGTTCGCGTCTCAACGAAGCCGCCGCGAACATACAGCCTTTTACGGCCTTCCGACAGGCTGTATGTTCGCGAGCCCATCATCTCAACGCAAACATACGGTCGATAATAACCCGTAAGGAGGCTGTATGTTCGCGCATGCCCCGTTGAGACGCGAACATACAGCCTCTTCCGTATTCCACGACTGGCAAACCAGACAATCCAGGCAAACCCGACAATCCATGCAATCCAGGCAAACCACGCAGCCCCGGCAGACCATGTTCCGGCACACCGCTGACGATTATCGAATCAGAAGTCCCAATCGTCGTCGTCGGTCTCCTCGGCCTTGCCCATCACATAGGAGGAGCCGGAGCCGGAGAAGAAGTCGTGGTTCTCGTCGGCGTTGGGGCTCAGGGCGGCGAGAATCGCGGGGTTCACGTCGCAAATCTCGGCCGGGAAGAGCGCCGGATAGCCGAGGTTCATCAGCGCCTTGTTCGCGTTGTAGTGCAGGAACTTCTCCACGTCCTCAACGAGGCCGACGCCGCTGTAGAGCGACTCGGTGTATCCCACCTCGTTGTCGTACAGCTCGTTGAGCAGGTCGTACGTGTAATCCTGCATGTCCGCGCGTTCGGCGTCGGAAAGCTGGGCGATGCCCTTCTGGTACTTGTAGCCGATGTAGTAGCCGTGCACGGCCTCGTCGCGGATGATGAGGCGGATCACGTCGGCGGTGTTGGTGAGCTTGGCGTGCGCGGAGAAGTACATCGGCAGGTAGAAGCCGGAGTAGAAGAGGAAGGATTCGAGCAGGGTGGAGGCCACCTTGCGCTTGTACGGGTTGTCGCCCTCGTAGTAGTCGAGCACGATCTCGGCCTTCTTCTGCAGAAACTCGTTCTCCTCGCTCCAGTCGAATGCGGCGTCGATCTGCTCGGTGGAGCACAGGGTGGAGAAGATGGAAGAGTACGACTTCGCGTGCACGGATTCCATGAACGCGATGTTCGTGTACACGGCCTCCTCATGCGGGGTGAGCGCGTCCGGGATCAGGGAGACCGCGCCGACCGTGCCCTGGATGGTGTCGAGCAGGGTCAGGCCGGTGAACACGCGCATCGTGAGCGTGTGCTCTTCCTCGCTCATCTGCTGCCAGGAGGGGATGTCGTTGGAGACGGGGACCTTTTCGGGCAACCAGAAGTTGCCGGTCAGACGGTCCCAGACCTCAAGGTCCTTCTCGTCCTCCAGACGGTTCCAGTTGATCGCGGAGACGCGGTCGATGAGCTTCAGGGGCTTGCGGGGGATGGAGATTGGTGCCATTGTTGTTCCTTTCACAGCATGCAGGAGACGCAGCCGGCCACTTCGGTGCCTTCGAGCGCCTGCTGGCGGATGCGGATGTAGTAAAGGGTTTTGATGCCCTTGCGCCACGCATAGATCTGGGCCTTGTTGAGGTCGCGGGTGGTGGCGGTGTCGGGGAAGAACAGGGTGAGCGACAGGCCCTGATCCACGTGCTGGGTGGCCTCGGCGTAGGTGTCGACGATGGCCTTCCAGCCGATCTCGTAGGCATCCTTGTAGTACTTGAGGTTGTCGTTGGTCATGTAGGCTGCCGGGTAGTACACGCGGCCGATCTTGCCTTCCTTGCGGATCTCGATCTTGGAGGCGATCGGATGGATCGAGCTCGTGGAATGGTTGATGTAGGAGATCGAGCCGGTGGGCGGCACGGCCTGCAGGTTCTGGTTGTAGATGCCGTCCTTGATGATCGCGGCCTGCAGCGCCTGCCAGTCGGCCACTGTGGGGATGGCGATGCCGAACTGGGCGAACAGCTCGCGTACGCGGGCGGTGCGCGGCTCCAGGGAGCGGCGGCCGTCGGTGTACTTGTCGAAATAGTTGCCCTGGCCGGCCGGCTTGGCGTAATCGGATGTCGGGAAGCTCTGGAACGCGCGGCCATGCTCCACGGCGAGCGCGTGGGAGGCTCGGTAGGCGTGGTAGGCCACAGTCATGAAGTACATGTCCGTGAAGTCGAGGCCCTCTTCACTGCCGTACATGATGCCTTCGCGGGCCAGGAACCCATGCAGGTTCATCTGGCCGAGGCCGATTGCATGCCCTTCCTCGTTCGCGCGGCGGATCGACGGCACGGCGTTGATCGACGTGTGCTCGGCCACCGAGGTGAGCGCGCGGATCGCGGTCTCCACGGTATGGGCCAGCCCGCCGTCCATCGCCTTGGCGATGTTGAGGGAGCCGAGGTTGCAGGAGATGTCGCGGCCGACGTGCTTGTAAGTGAGGTCCTCGTTGTATTCGCTGGGCTCCTGCACCTGCAGGATCTCGGAGCACAGGTTCGACATGGTCACACGGCCCTCGATCGGGTTGGCGCGGTTGACCGTATCCTCGAACACGATATACGGGTAACCGGATTCGAACTGCAGCTCGGCGATGGTGGTGAAGAACTTGCGTGCGTCGATGTAGGTCTTGCGGATGCGGTCGTCGGCCACCATCTCGTCGTAATGCTCGCTGATGGCGATGTCGGCGAACGGCTTGCCGTAGACGCGCTCGACGTCATAGGGGCTGAACAGCGCCATCTGCGCCTTCTGCTTGGCCAGTTCGAAGGTGATGTCCGGAATCACCACGCCGAGCGCCAGCGACTTGATGCGAATCTTCTCGTCCGCGTTTTCGCGCTTGGTGTCGAGGAAGCGCAGGATGTCCGGGTGGTGGGCGCTCAGGTACACCGCGCCGGCGCCCTGCCGGGCACCCAGCTGGTTGGCGTAGGAGAACGAGTCCTCCAGCAGTTTCATGACCGGGATCACGCCGCTGGACTGGTTCTCGATGTGCTTGATCGGAGCGCCCAGCTCACGCAGGTTGCTCAGCAGCAGGGCCACGCCGCCGCCGCGCTTGGACAGCTGCAGGGCCGCGTTGATGCCGCGGGAGATGGATTCCATATTGTCTTCGATGCGCACCAGGAAGCAGCTGACCGGCTCGCCGCGCTGCGCCTTGCCGAGGTTGAGGAAAGTCGGGGTGGCGGGCTGGAAGCGGCCGGCGAGCATTTCGTCGGCGTATTCGATGGCCTGCTGCTCGTCGCCGGCGGCGAGCTCCAACGCCACGGCGGCGCAACGCTGCGGGAAGTCCTCGAGGTATCGCTTGCCGTCGAAGGTCTTGAGCGCGTAGGACGTGTAGAACTTGAATGCGCCGAGGAACGTGCCGAACTCGAAGCCGACGGATTCCACGTGGTCGTAGAAGCGGTCGAGGAATCCGGCGGAGTACTGGGCGAACACGGCCGGATTGTAGTACTGGTTGTCGATGAGATACTTCAGGCGCTCGGCGGTGGAAGGGAAGGTCACGGTGTTGGCGGCAACGTGGTTGGTCACGTACGCGCGCTCGGCGGCCTTGTCCTTGTCGAACTGGATCTTGCCGTTCGAGTCATACAGGTTGAGCATCGCGTTGAGCGCATGGTAGTCGTGCGCGGGATCGGTGGGCTCGGCGGCGTGCGATGTGTTGTCGAGCGCCAGTTCGGTGTTGGTGAAGTCGGTCATAGGTATTGCAGTCCTTGGTATTGAGGTCCTTGGATGGGGTTGGGCGCGTCTGGCTTCAGTGGATGGGTACGACGCGGCAACGTCGGAGGCGCATCCATTCGTTCTCTTGCCTTCTCCGGGGAAGCCGTAGCCGGCCGCGCGAATGATGCAGCAGGCCGGTCGGGTGGCCGCCTCCGATGGTCTTACCAGCCGTATTCGCCGGGAATCGCTGGAATCACTGATGGGTGAAGAACCGCACGAGGCCATCACGCACGGCCGCGGTGTCTTCAGGGGTGCCCATCAACTCATATTTGTAGAGGAAGGGCACGTGGCATTTGGCGGCGATGATGTCTCCGGCGGCGCAATAGGCCTCACCGAAGTTGGTGTTGCCTGAGGCGATGACTCCGCGGATCCATTCGCGGTTGGCCCGGTCGTTCAGGAATCGCTTGACCTGAATCGGCACAGCTTTCTTCACCACTCCTCCGCCGTAGGTGGGCACCATGATGACGTACGGTTCGCGGACGTTCAGCGGTTGGTCGGCGGCCTTGAGCGGGATGCGGTAGACGTTGAGGCCTTCATCCTGCAAGCGGCATCCGGCCACGAACCGTGCAGTGTTCTCGGACGCCGAGGAAAAGTAGACCAACGCGCCAATCACCTTGCCGGATTGCGCCGCGAACTCAGGCCGGCTGGCGGCACTGGCGTCCGCAGCGGCAACGTCGCGCTGATGGAGCCGGAGGAGCTCCGCATGATCACCCACCTGCGATGGAGCCATGTCAGCATCATACGCCGCGTCGGCTTCACCGCTTCCGCATGCCATGCGAGCGCTCTCGCCTGCCGCCACAGCCGAAGCCGCGCTGTTCATGTGACCCAGATTCACGCGGCGACCGGGGCCGGAGCGGCGGCCGCGGCCTGCTTGGCCACTTCGCGGATCAGATCAGGGCGGTATCCGGTCCAGGAGTTGTCCGGGGTGATGACGACCGGCGCCTGCTGGAATCCGGCGGCCTGCAACTGTTCCAAGGTGGAGGGGTTCTCCGTCAGGTCCACGACCTCGAATGGTACGCCGAGCTTGGTGAACTGGCGCTTGGTGGCTTCGCACTGCGGGCAATGCGGCTTGGTGAACACGGTGACGGTCATGGCAACTCCCCTTCAATCAATGCTGGTGAAAAACAAAACGAAGGCCATATTACAACCATGTGATTTGCAATCAAGCTACTATGTATAGTGGCGTGTTGCGCCTACAAACACTATATGTAGTGTTTATGGGCGTTATTCCGCCATTTGCCCGACGTTGCTAGAACAGCATGTCCGAGAGTACCTCATGCACTGTGGCCTTACTCACATCGATTCACGCCCCAGCCGCTACATGATGTCACTATCTCCTTTCAATGAGGTACATTCGCGGTTTTGCGGAAAGGTATCTGTCTTCAGTGAGGTGCCTAATCCATAAAAGCATGAATACAATCACCGTCATTCCAGCGTTGATAATCGCAATTTCGCGTATCAGGTACCACATTGAAGGCGGATGCCTTTCCGCAATGCATCACATGTACCTCATTGAAAGCAAATAGCAACACCTCTCCTTGTGTACAGCTTCGCGAAACGTCCTACGCCTACATACACAAAAAGGTCTGGCCGAAACGCATAGAACAAGCGTTCCGGCCAGACCTCAGGGAAGGGGAAGAAGAAACGACGAAGAATCAGATTATTACTTGGCAGCCTCCTTGTTCTTGGGCATGATCCAGAACTTGAGCAGCGGGTAGCTGACCACCACGGCCAGCAGGGTGTTGACCACGGAGGCGATGGTGCCGGCCACGCCCGCATTCATGCCCCAGCCCTGGCACAGCGAGGTCACATATCCAGGCAGCACGAGGTTGACGACCACGATCACGACGGCGAGAATCGCATACTTCCACGCGGCGTCCTTGAAGCTGGAGTCGGACTTGAACACCCACTTCATCTGCACGAAGAAGTTCACCACCTGCGCGATGACCTCGGCGCACAGGAAGGTGAGAAAACCGCCCAGGCCGTTGCCGGACTCCGGGTAGTTGAAGATGAGGAAGTAGAACGGCGCGGTCAGGCCCAACGCACTCACAAAGATGGCGGTACCGATCCATGTGACCACGAAGCGTGAGATCGTGGAAATGTTCGACAACACGTTGAACAGGATAAACTCCCAGATCGTGGGATGGTCCTTAATCCACTGACGAACCGGACCGAGTTTCTTGGCGTCTGCGCCCTCGGCGGCGGTCTTGTTGGCGTCAGTCATGATTGAGCTCCTTTGCGATGCGTTTGTTGGCGGATTGGTTGCGGAAGTAGCCGGCGATCAGGCCGCCGAGACCGCGGAAGGTGTGGCCGTTGCCGATGCTGACGATGGCGTCGACCATGGCCGAGTCGACCATGCCCTGAGTCATCTTGCTCATGGCGCGCGGCGGCATGTTGAGGATGAACAGGGTGTTGAGGTCGGGGGCACCGGTCTTCTGCCGCACCTTGGCCTCACGGCTGATCAGTGTCTTGGCGACCGTGCGCGCCACGAAACCGCGCGAATCGACCCAGCTGGAAATCGGGTCGTTGACGCCGAAGGTGGTGGGCTTGCCCGGCGCGATGACCTCATGGCCGAACAGTGTGGCCATTTCGGCGTCGGTGACGTGCTTGACGTCGCCGGTCAGGTAGTGTCCGAGGGCCGGGTTCGCAGGCGCGGCGTCCACATCGCCGGCGACGGCGAACGGCGTGGACAAAGGAAGGTCTTCGGCGTTCGCACCCACTGCAAGCGTCCAGATGCCCGATTCAGTGGCCCAACGATTGACGTCCACATCAAAATGACGGAAGGTGTAGCGGTCGAAGTCGATGTGCACGGTCTTGGATTCATGGGCGTCGAGTTCGATTTTGGCGAAGCCCTTGAGCTCGCGAACCGGACGCAGCACACCAGGCCGAGCATCCGCCGCAACTGCGGATTTCGCGGAATCCGCAGATCCCGCGGTCGCATCGGCGACTGTGCGGGACGGTCCGGAGACATACAGCTGGGCGACGGTGGCGCCAGGCACATCGGAATCGTTGGTCACCGTGAACTGCACGCCGGTTTCGTCGGCGGTCAGATTGCTGTAGGTGAACGTGGAGTAGCTGAGGCCGTATCCGAACGGGAAGCGCACCGGCACTTCTGCGGTTTCGTAATAGCGATAGCCGACGAACGGGCCCTCACGGTAGACGGCGTCGCGGCCAACCGCCGGATACCATCCGGCAGACGGGCAGTCGGCGTACTGCAGCGGCCACGTCTCGGCCAAATGGCCGGAAGGATTGACCTGACCGGTCAGCGCCCGCACAGTGGCGGAGGCACCGGCCTGGCCGGAAAGGCCAACGTACAGCACGGCGGCAACATCGTCGAACCATGGCAGTTCCACCGGGGAACCGGCCACCAGCACCACGACGACCGGCTTGCCGGTGGCCACCAGTGCGGCGACAAGGTCGTTCTGCACCTGCGGAATGGCCATGGTGGAGCGGTCGAGGCCCTCGGATTCGCTGCGCTCGTCTAGGCCGACCACGGCGATCACGGCGTCGGTGTCAGGCTGGGAGGCGAGCGCTGTGGCTTCGTTGAGGAGCGATTGGTTGGCGACGCCTTGACGGTCATAGCCTTGGGCGTAACCAGTCACAGTGACACCGGTCTGCTCAGCGGTTTCGGGGTTATGCAGCTCGTCCAGGATATTCTCCTCACGGGTGGCGTTCACCTTGGAGGAGCCGGAGCCCTGGAATCGTGGGGTTTTCGCCATATCGCCAACCACAGCGACCCGTGTGCCGGGCTTCAGCGGCAGAACCGGAGCAGTGGCGGCGGCAGTCGCATCGGCGGCAGCGATGCCTGCGCCAGCGTTCTTGAGGAGCACGGCGGAGCCTTCAGCCACTCGCCGAGCCACATTGTGGTGGGCTGCCGCGATATCGTTTGCAAGCAGATCATCACGCCCGACGCCTTCCGTGCGGGTCAGGCGGGCAATCTTGGCCACCTCCGCGGCGCGGGCGTTGAGATCAGCCTCGGAGAGCGTGCCGGCGGCCACCGCGCCTTCCAGCTCGCGCACGGAGGTATAACCGGGCGACGGCATTTCAAGGGAGCCGCCGGCCTTGACTGCGGCCACGGCGGAGTTCGAGCCTCCCCAGTCGGAGACGACCATCCCGTCGAAACCCCACTCGTCGCGCAGGATGTCCTGCAGCAGGTGCTTGTTCTCGTGCGCGTAGACGCCGTTGATCTCGTTGTAGGAGGTCATGATGGTCATCGGCGCGGCCTCACGCACGGCGATTTCGAATGCGGTCAGGTAGATCTCGCGCATCGTGCGCTCGTCCACCACCGAGTTGGATGCCTGGCGGCGCAGCTCCTGGCTGTTGACCGCGAAATGCTTGGGGCACGCGCTCACACCGTTGGACTGGATGCCGCGGATCAGTCCGGCGGCCATGCGCCCGGCCACGATCGGGTCCTCAGAATAATACTCGAAATTACGGCCGCACAGCGGGTTGCGCTTGATGTTCAGACCTGGGCCGAGCAGCACGTTGACGTCGAGGTCATGCGCCTCGCGTCCCAGCGCCTCGCCCATTTCCTCGGCGAGTTCCGGATCCCAGGAGCTGGCCACGGTACCCGCGGTCGGGAAGCAGGTGGCAGGCTTGGACGCACCCAAGCCGAGGTGGTCGCCCTCGCCTAGCTGGCGACGCACGCCGTGCGGACCGTCGCTCATCACAAAGCTGGGGATGCCGGCACGGTCGTTGCCGCGCGAATCCCATTCGGAGCCGCCGGAGAGCATCGCCGCTTTCTCGGCCACCGAAAGATCTTCGAGTTCCATATCGTTCTCCCTTGCACTGCACTATTATCCGGCGACTGTTCCGGCTGCCCATCGGTTTCCTTCGGGACTTCTGCACACCGGCACCGTCGCATCGGCATCGTTGTACGCTCGCCTCACGAACTGTTGCGCCACACTGCCGGCACCGCATCAATGCAGTGCCTAGGTCGCACACATTTCGCCGCTAGTTTGATTGAATCAGGTTCCGTCGGGCTGTGCCGTTCACGTTACACAACCTGTCATTTCCCGCGCACGATTGGTCTGCTGCAGGCTTGGGATCGTGCATGAATCTCTGCTATAGAGAGTTCAGCAAATACAGCGATGTATATCCGGGTATGTTTCAGATATAGATGGTCTGTGGTCGTGTTGTTTTATGGCCAGGGTCTTCTGGATGGCGTCCGCGTGCCTCCGTGCGGTGTTTCCGCTGTGTGCCGTGTTCGGCGTGTACCGGGCTCCCGGCTGGTTCCCGGGTCTTCTGTCGGCTGCCCCTCAGTCGGTTGCGCCGGCAGCTCCCCTGGCAAGGGGAGCCGACCGGTCATCGGCCCCCTCCGGTGGGATGTCACCGCAGGGCGGGGCACATAT